>CBDUII010000034.1:0-12725 GCA_965367285.1 uncultured bacterium | reverse complement strand
AGATTGTTCGCAAACGCTTTCCACGGTATAGAGAAACACATTTAACATCATCCAGTCCAACGAGACTTTCAGCATCTTGCAGTGACAGTGTTATGGCTCTTCTTCTTCTGTGACGCAAGACCTTTCCCGCGCCTGATCCTATATAAACAGCGTCGGAACCGACCCCGAACTGCGATATTCTGTCGAGGATTTGTGTCTTCGCCCCTTCGCCGATGGATACAATAACAGTAAGGGACGCAATGCCGATAATAATCCCGAGCATCATGAGCACTAAATTAACCTTATTGCTCTTCAATCCCCTGACCGCTTCCAACGCTATTCTAAATATTCTCATACTATAAATTATAATTTACTTTAGGCTATTTGTAAAAGAAATGAGCATTATATTTTGGGATGTAATTCTTTTTTTTGACGGGATTTACAGGATTGACTGGATTTTTATATGGAGTAAAAAGGCGAGAGAAGCGAGACTTTTTCTAACTTTTGGGAGTGCAGTGACTGTGTCACTGCTTATTCGCATCAACATGGTTTATGCACTCCAAAGAGGCAGAGCCTCTGAACCTGCGTTCCCACGCAGAGCATGGGAACGAGTTAAATTCCCCCTTAATAAAGGAAAAAAAAGGGGGATGTCATTCCCAACTTGATTGAGAATCTATAATGTTTTCAGACTGAGATAGAGAGTTTGTGGGGTGCTAAGGAAAACACCGAAGAAGGGAATAAATTGGATATTCTTTTAGTTTTAGTGGAAGATTACGAAAGGAAACATCACCCAATTGATCCACCCGATCCCATAGAAGCAATTAAATTTCGAATGGAGCAAATGGATTTAACTCGCAGAGATTTAGAGCCATATATAGGGAAACGTGGTCGAGTATCATTATTAAACATAATCCTACTTCTCTAACTGAATTGGAGTATATTAGTCATAGGAAAAAAGCCAATTTATAGTGCGCCGTGGCGCTAAAAGTATCGCATTCGCTCATCAGAAAGACACAAATATCCTGAACATCTAATAACGATTCCTTATTTATAATCTCCTGTCAGGGTCAAGCCGGACCAGTAGGCCGGATGAGGATAGAACTTTTTAACTAATAACTGGGCTTTACGAAGCGCTTCGGCTTTGTTGAATGATTTATAATTCCGGTAGAAATGCTTGATTAAAACCGCCGTTGAAACGTCATCAATTCTCCATAAAGAAGATATGATAGCGTGGGTTCCCGCGTAAAAAAAGGCGCGGTTCAGGCCAATGATCTCGTCCCCGCCGGTTATATGCCCGAGCCCGGTCTGACAGGCGCTCAGTGTTACCAGGTCTGCTTTTATATTGAGCCGAAACATTTCATTGACCTCCAAATCACCATCGCTCATGATTTTATCACCGTCTGCCGTGATATCACGCACCAACTTCAATGCTGAGAAAAGCGGATTAACATCATCAAATTCACCGTGTGAAGCAATATGGATAATTCCATAGTTTCCAATATTATCTCTTAACCAGCTCTCTTTTGCTTCTCCTCTCGTTTTTATATCAATATCATCAAAATTCCATTTCATAGAATTAACCTCCATTTCCGACAGAGGTAGATCATAGTTCATGTTCCCAAGATCAGGGTTGCCTATGGCCAATACTTTTACGTTTTTTTCTTTCGATCTCCTTTCAAAAGTATATTTTAAAACAGACGCAGAAGGTGAATAAAATATAGGGTGTCTTTCTATAAAATATCCAGCGTCATTTTTTAAAGACGCAAAGGATAAATAATGCAGAGCTCCATTAGGTATAATTCCAACATACTTGACTCTATCAAGAAAAGGTTCAACCGGTTTTATTAAAATATCGTACAAATCCCTTGTAATTTTATCCATTGGCAGGAGCTTCTGCATGGAAGCACGATATTTTTTTATCAACCTGTTTATTTCTTTTTTTTCAATAGGAATTCTGGCCAGATCGACCTTGCCCTTATGTACTACCCACGCGATAAGCTCCTTTTCCGTCACCATGTATTCAATCAGTGCTACGTCCTGCTCGAGCAACGCATATACCTCTTTTAACTTCAGCGGGTCAACAGTAATAAAAGAAGAAAGCTGTGGATCTTTTTCTTTAGCCTCAATTGATAATTCCTTATACTCGTTTTTAAGGTTTTCTAAATGCTCTTTTATTTTCATTAAAGTTCCATTCTTTGCCCCAATCATCGCTCCTTTTGTTTCGTAAATTTGCTGTTTTACAGCTCTCATTTTTTTAAAGAAATACTGATCGGTATCGTTTTTAAGAACAAGATTGTGGTTTCCTAAAAGATCGATGAAACTCCTTGCCCTTGCGCGTTCTGAGTAGTTAAAGGCTGCCTCTTTTTGTCCCATGTCGAGCAGGAGAAGAATCAATTCTTTATAAAGGTCCTGTTTGTTTTCTATAAAACCATTTTGAAATTCTTCCAGCTTAATAGCGGATCTGAGTTTCTCAACTATTTCTACTGCCAGCTTGTATTTTTTTAAAGCCTGTTCATTTTCTCCTGACATCCAATAGGATTTTCCTTCTCCTTTTAAAGCCCTCCACGAAACTTCCGGCAGATTAATATTTTCCGATAGAGTGAAAGTCTTTTTAAAATATTGTTCCGCCTGTTTATAATCTCCTTTTTTCAAATTAATATTTCCCATTTCCAAAATCGATTTTGCCTCATTGATTTTATTGCCTATTTCGCCGCTCAGCTTAACTGCCTTTTCAATATTAACACCAGCTTTCTCTAAATCACCGAGGCGGATATAGCTTATACCAATATTCCGGTGGTCATATCCCCTGCCCCATTTTGTTTTTAATTTTTCATCTATGACCAGCGCCTTTTTAAAATAATCAATAGATTTATCGTATTTTTTTTCTTGCCGGTAAATGAGACCAAGGTTGTTATAAGCGGAGGCGATATCCTGCCTGGAATGAATCTTCTCTGCCAGATCAAGGCTTTTCCTTAGATTATGTTTTGCTTTTACAAGATCATTTAATGTCCAGTAAATAAGTCCTAAAGTGTTGTATGCCCAAACCTGATGCCTTTTATTCTGCTGTTTTTCCGCCACTTTCAAAGCTTTTCTTACACTGTTAAAAGCATTCTGGTAATCAGCCTGGAACCAGTAGGAGTTGGCTTTATATAGTAAAGCAGGTGTGATGCCGTCGCTGTAATTAATATCCTTTGCTAATGAATATGCTCTATCATAGTATTTCAAAGATTCATTAAAGTCTCCCACCCTCTCCCTGACCAGGCCAATTTCAAGCAATGCTTGAATTTCTTCCTGCTTTTGTCCTTCTTTTTCAAATATATTTAGGGCTTTTCGGAAATACTCCTCAGCTGTTTTGTATTGATTGAGTCTCTTATAGAAAATTCTTCCCAACCTTCTGAGTTCTCCTCCCTCCCCTGTTCTCTCTCCAATTTCATGCTGTAGTTTCAGAGAGTTAGTAAAGGCTTTTAATGCTTCAGGATAGTTGCTGCTCTTTTCTCTTACAATTCCAAGAGTGGAATAACCTTTGGCCATTTTATCGAGAAGTCCATGCTCTTCGTAAATTTCCAAAGACCTTTTTAAATGCTCTACCGAGTCAGAATATCTTTCAACTTTTGAATATAGTATGGCAAGAAAATATATTCCCTCCGCAAGTTTTTCAGGGTCTTCCTTTTTTTCAAGAAGTTCAACCAGCTTCTTTCCGTAATGTATGGCTTTATCAAAATCATTAATATTGTATGCCGCGTCTGTAATAGCTTTATAAATACGTTCTTTATAGAATTTTTCTTCTTTTAGAATATTTATCAAATGGAGAGCCTTTTCAAATGATGCGATAGCATCTTTCCATTTTTCTGATGAAAAAAACAGAACACCATCCCTGACATTATCTTTTAAATGTGATTCAGCAAACCTGATTTTTTCCTCATCGTTCATACCGCCGTAACCATAAAGGCGATAATCCGGGAAATGGTTTAATGAACCCGGATTTTCTTTCTGCATTTCCATTTGAGCCAAGCGGAGTGATTCGGACAGTGATTTTTTTACAAGATGCTCATAAAATTTTATTAAAAACTTTTGGCGAATCCCTTCTTCAACATCTCCCTGTTCCACCAGCATGGAAGGATAACCCGCGTATAAAAATGACTGCGCAAGAAACTGCACAGGAGATAGAACAGTTTTGCCTTCTTTTCTTTTATTTAAATTACTGATAGAAACAAGGTTCCCCTCCCGCTGCAGGCCGAACAACTCCCAACTTTTCAATCCAATAAAATCCGAGGCATCGGCAGAAAGGTTTATAAAGGAATTGGCAGGGTCGGAGGGGGATAGTTCAACTCCTTTATCAATATGAATAACCCCCCCGTAATGTTTTGATTCATTGATAAAAGCATTGTGTATTTTTTCCTTTGCGTTAAAATTAAGGGACGATTTGAAGTTTACTTTTAATTTATTAAAGAAATTTTCGTCACTGTTAATAGATAAAAGAGCTGTTCTGGAAAGATTTCGCTTGTTATAAGAAAAGAGAAGATGATTCAGTGAAACTGAATGAGCCATCTGAGTGGAATACAGAAGTTGTTTCCCCTCAACTTTCAATAATGGCCATTTGATATTTTCAAGACTTTTGTCTGTAATGATACTAATTCGTTTATAACGACTAACATTGTTATTTAAGAGCAATGTTGATAATTGTTTATTATGTTTATCTGAAACCGCGTTTCCAGCGCTTAAAATCCGGTAAAGCTCTCCATTTACAGGACGAATATTCCCATTGAATGATTGCTTTGTTACGGACCATGTAAGGAGATGGTTATTATCAATATGGTATAAAAGCGCTATTTCATCTTCATTAAGGATATCCTGAATCTGTTTAATATCAGGAGGTGTTGGTTTAAACAGGGAGGCAAATTCTATATCTTCTTCATTTAAGTATTCCAGGAACTCTCTATAGGCTTGAAGTCTTTCGTTAAAATCTTTTTTAATCGTTTCAAATTCGGTGGATTCCCGCGACGCCCCTTGAAGTTTTAAATATACTTTTTTCAATTCTGAGACGTCATTTTGAATATCCTTGAAATATTTATTACGAGTTTCATCTTCGAAAGAAAAACCCTTTCCTGAAAGCTGAGAAACAAGTTCCATTCCTTTTTTTCTTTCAAGGTATTTTAGAGCTTCATCTATTTTGTTATCCTGCATAAGCAGAAAAACAAGCCTGTTGTATAGCTTCTGTTTCAATTCAATCGACCGGCTGCTTGATTCGATATAAAACCCGAAAGGAATATTTTCCAATATCTCTATCGCTTCTTTTAAACTTACAATTTCCGTTTCCTTATTGGTTTAAGATGTATTGAAAAATTTTATTTTCCATTTCATTTCTAAGAGGTTTCGCTCCTCTGCTAATTTATATATAAAATTCAGGGGTTCGGGGTTCGGGGTTCGGGGTTTTTCTCTCCCCGCGCCATTTACAAAAGCATATTGAGACAATGATTCAAGGTTATGCTTAAGAGTTACTTTTGTTCTGTAATAGCTGTCACCTTTGAAAGAAGATTTATGCTTTTTTAGCAAGATCAAAGCTGACAAAAGGATTTCCCGGGATTTTGTTAAGTGATCGGCTTCATGCGAAATTATTGCCAGTCCGTTTAGAACAGAATTCTTTAAAAGCGCATCTATGTTTTTAGATTTTTCTCTGGAGTGCTTCGACTGTGTCGATGCGACAGGCGTAAGAGATTTTTCCCCATCCACCGCAAGGTAAAAATGCAAAATAGCCAGGTAATTTTTCAAGGAAATAATTTGAAGAGGTTCTTTAACAGTCTTACTCTTCTCAATAAAAGCAAGAGCTTCTGTGAGAAGGGAGAGAGGTGGCATATGATAGGCGGTGTTTGACAGGCCGCTGCTAACTCTTTTCCCTTTCCGCATATCACCCATCACCTTCCACCCTCCATCGAGGTATTCTTCCACTTCAATTTTTCCTATATTAGTGGAATTGACAGTAATACCATGAATGTTATTTAACTTCGTGCTAAGGTCAAGAGACTTCTTAAAATAATCAAGGCTTTTAAATATGTTTCCCATACTGTAATGTAAAGAGCCGACTTGATTGAGGATAATAGCCCTCTCTGTTAAGACAGGCACATTTCCTTTCACCGGTAAACCGGAAGGAGTTAAATTTAATTTCTTTTCAAAATACATGATGGCTTTATCATAATCACGAAAGTCTTTATATATCCTGCCCACGTAATTAAAGATAAGTTTTTCTTCCCCGATTTTATCAAACCCTCTGGCAGCCGTGCTTGCATCGGTTCCGATACTTTTTTCAAATTCAAATGAGAGGAGCCCTCTTTTCTTTTGCTTTTTTATTTCCTTAACACCGTATTTTTCGAGGGCATTTATACTTTCCGTATAAGACTTCAATGCCTTTGCCAGGTTTTCAGTTTTTTCAGGCCCTGTTTCGGACTCTCCCAGCGAATACAGGTTATTAGCCATGTCTCTTAATGTAATAGAAATATTTTTTACATTATTTAATTTCCTGTTAAGACTGAGAACCCTGGAAAAATAATCATATGCTTTTTTATATTTTCCCTGCTCCTGATAACACAACGCTAATCTATCATTAAGCTCTGCCTGCCTGTTAAGATCATTATCCCGTTCCGCCTGCTTTAACGCTTTTTGAAAATAACCCGCTGCTTCCGGATATTCACCCTCTTTGAACGCGGCCCGACCAAAACGCTGGTAAAAGATTGATTCTCTCCTTGGATCTTCAAAAGTTATACCTGTTTCCTGCCGCAACCTGTAATATTTATAGGCTGTATCAAAGTTTTGAAGATTAAAACTCGCATTGCCGTAATTCAAAAACAGGTCGGCTTCATTTCCCGGATACTCGTTTTCATCGTTTAAAGCAAGCGCCACCTGATACTCCTCCAGCGCCTGTTCCAGGTAAACTCCCCTTTTGTCTTCCATATCCTTTTGTTCATAAAGCCAACCAAGGGTTTGATGGAAGTAAGAAACCTGTGCAAATCTGTAAAATTGTGTTTTTTTAGCAAAGTTTTTGTCAGGCAATTGGGCGGTAGCCATCTTGGTTGTGGCCCTGCCACCCTGCAAGTTCAGATTAATACTTTGTTTAATTAACTCAATTGCTTCATCAAGTGGAGGGGGATCAAGGTAAGTGAGAGCAAGCGCAAGACCATACTTTTCAACAGAAATATCAGGAGAGTCTTTGGCGCTTTTTTTATACTCCTCAATTACCTTATCGATTTTCTTTAAAGACGCGTAACTTCTTATTAATCCGCGGTGGGCTTCAATAATTGACCGGTCATATTCCAACAGCTTTCGATAAGTTTTAATGGCAAGCCCTGTTTCTCCTTCGTTAAGCTCTATTCTCCCCTTATCCAGGGAGCTTTTGATAAACTGTTTTCCTGCCTTTCGAAAAATATCAATCCTGCCAATAGAGTTTTGCTCAAGATCCCGTAATATCTTTAAACTCTTTTTATATTCTTCTTCTTCAAAATAGATTTTTGCTAAAGCAAAAAGGGCTGAAGCTGTTTCGTTCTTTTCCTCCGGGAAAACATCGATTACTTCTCGATATTCTTTCTTCGCGCGCATGTTTTCATTATCGTCATAAAGGAGAAAACCTATTTTATTTTGCGCTCTCGCGGGAAGTATGGGTATATCCTTATACTGCCTGACAAGCTGTCGAAGACTGTTAATTCGCTTTTTCAGAGGTTCTTCTTCATTTCCAAAAAGGTCGATAATCTCATCAGCCGCTTTTTCCCCCCAGGAAACTTGATCCGGGTATTCCTTCAATACCGAAAGAAACGCGGTAATCAGCTTATTCCGACTTTTAAAATCAAGATAAAGTCTGCTTTTATTAAAAGCTGCTTCAGCGGCAATCTCTTTTTCATCAGGAAATTGTTTAATGACTTTCTGATAGTTTTGAATGGCCTTTAGATTATTTTTAAGCCTGATAAAAATATTCCCCTTCTCCAGGTAAGCACGCGCGACAACAGGGGACAAAGTTTTGTATTTTTTAATTATTGCATTCAGACGATTTATGCTTTGCTTGCTTGCGGAGGTTAATTCTTTATTTTCCGATGCTATCTCTACAACTATTGTCTCTATTTCGATTTCAGAAATGCCCTGATAAAGTGTAATTTCCGGAAAATCCTTTTGAAGAACCACGTATTCCTGTTCTGCCTGGGAATAATTTTTTAAAGATTGGTAGGTTTTGGCAAGCTTATATTGAATCTCTGCTAATAGTTTTTTATCCGGAGAGGTTGAATGATCCTGAACAGCGTTTCTATAAGCCAACTGGCATAAATAAACAGATAAAGCTGCATCAGAACAAATCCTGCTCGCAAGTACCAGGCTTTCTTTTAGGCTGTTTTGTTCAGGCAGCAAGCCGGTCGGCGCTATTCTCCATATATCTATATTTCCTTTTTGTCTTGAAGTATAGTAAAGAAAATTATCCGAAGAAATACTGGAATAAATATCATAGGTATTACTTGAAGTTAATTGTCTACGTTTTTGATTAATAGTATTTTTATTAAATATTTTATCGTTAAACTCCATGCTCCAAATATTTGGACTGTCATCAATCGTAATGGAGTGGTCTAAATTCGTATCATCAGAAAAGCGGGTGAAGAAAATCTTTTTACCATCCAGAGACCATTCGGGGAAGCCATCCATTTCCTTTCCTACAGTCAAGGAAACAATTTTATTATCGCTAAGTCTTAAAACTGATATATTTCCCCAACCCCCTTTGCTACCGGTAGTAAAAGCGAGGTGTTTACCATCGGCAGAAAAAGCCGGGGTAGAACCGCCCTCAGTTGTCAACTGTATATTTTGGAGAGCATCGACTGTGTCGATGCTCTTTCCTCCTCTTTTCAGGTCTATCAAATAGATATTGTCATTTATTTCTCCAAATTTTCTGGAGGCATAAGCGATATGCTTTCCATCCGGAGACCAGGCAGGAGCACTGTCAAATGAATCATTACCCGTTAGCCTTTGAAATCGCTTTGATTCATTCTTCTCATTTATCTCGACAACATAAATATCTCCTTTCGGATCATCACGTAAAGAGACAAAAGCTATTTTATTCCCATCTGGAGACCATGCAGGAGAAGTATCAGACGCGGAATGGCGCGTTACCTGAACAGGGGCATTTCTCACTCCTTTTTCTATTGATTGAACCCAGATATCCAAATTACCGCTTCGATCGGAAACAAACGCGAGGTTTTTCCCGTCATTAGAAACAGCAGGCGAATAATCTTCACCAATATAGGAAGTTATTTGAATTGGGAAGCGAACATACTTATAAAGGTCGTCTAAACGCGACACACCTTGAAGGTCAGCCGCGCTTAATGCAGCAGGGGTAAATGCAAGAAGCAGTGACATGGTCACTGCACTCCAAAAAATACAACGCCGGGAGGCGTTACACCCCCCAAACCGCATCGAGACAGCCAGAGCTAAGCTCAGCTTTGTCGATGCACTCCAAAATTTAAAGAATTTCATTACACACCTCTTAGTCCCCTTTCAAGAGTGGAACGAGTTATTGTCAGCGACGGACTGCACGAACTCCTCCGTAGCGGCAGAAGTCACGGCAGAAGCTATTTTGAAATGGATGTCTCATGCAGAAACCGTAAACAGTTCTTCAAGTTCCGGAATTGATTCGCCATGATCCAAGCGGTCAGCGATAGCCCGCAGAGCAAGAACCTCTGCTTTTGTAATAGCCTCTTCACGGCTTTGACCGTAAACCATAACACCCGGCATATCAGGAACCTCTGCTATCCAGCGTCCATCATCCTCATGTTCAATTTCAATCTTCATTCTATATTTCTCCACCCATCATTTGAAAATTTTAAAATATTATATCAGAAAACCTCATTAATATTATTATATTACAATCCCTCCTTAAATTATTATAGCAACCCGACTAAATACGTATGAACTTGCCAGTAAAATTGTGCGACTTCTTGAAATAAATTTCGAAGAAAACATAGAAATAAATCATGGTACATCTGATCCTTATAGTTGCTTTTACTCGTTCCCAGGCAGAGCCTGAAAACGAGTTAATTAAATCATTTGTCGGTTTCTATCAGCACTATATTACTCTTTGCTCTTTCAATAAAGTTCTTTGACTCCCCCTTAACAAAACTCAAATCTGTAGGCATAACCAAAGCGGAACCTAAATCAGGCAGCATAGACAGCAGGTTTCTAATGTAAACTGACTTGATGGCAAAATTTACATTTTGGGGAACAGCGCCAACGACAAATTCAGTGTTTTTAGAATCCAGAGAAGACATTACAATCCCAATTATTTCTCCTTTTTCATTAAACAGTGGCCCTCCGCTGTTTCCTGGCTGAATAGGAACGGATATTTGAAACAGCCTAGGATCGTCCTGGACACCATATAGTGAATTAATTACTCCCTCTGTATATCGTGGCTTCTGTCCTAATATGTTTGATAAAGGATACCCGATTGTAAAAACCTTGTCTCCTGCCTTCATTTTTGAGGAGTCTCCAAAAAACATATTGGCTTGAATATCTACTGGAACAGAATTAAGTTTTAATATAGCAATGTCATTTTGAGTATCCTTAGATATCAGTTCCGCTTCTAATTCTTCCCCGTCTGATGTCCTCACCTTTGTATTCTTAGCCCCTTTTACTACATGGTAATTGGTAATAAGAAAGCCGTTAGAACTAAAAATAAAGCCTGTTCCTACATGCTTTGTGATTGCATCCTCTTTTTTAGCAGTTGTTGCTTTTGCTACTTGGGATGATTCATCGGCTGGTTTTTTGTCAAACGCAGGAATGGGTTCTGTGTCAAACCCACAATCCTTTTTTGCAGCAATTACTAACAAATGATTGTACCTTTGCCTAAATGCATTAACTTCAGCTTTTTCCGCTTTACTCATATCTATAAAAAACCAAGGTATTCCTATAAAAAGAATACCAGCCACACCGAGCGCAACGTTTTTCCCTGTCTTTTTTGTTTTTGGAATCAACCTACCTAACTCTTTCTCAATGAAAATCAGGTTGTTCTTCAGGTGTTCACAAGCTTTTTTCTCATCACCATATTGCTGAACCATAACAGGATTAGCGGCACGCCCACCACAGTTGACTAAAAACATGATTGCAAGACATAGAGCTATCCCTTTAAATCCATTTCCTTTCTTTTTGACTGAAAAAACATGTTGTCGGTTAGTATGAGTCATGTGAAACTCTCCTATGAAAAATCAAAAGAGACTGTTAATTAACTTCAATCAAAACTATATCATCCTTAGTTCTTCTTTATTAATAGAGGATTGTAAGTTTTGTTTTGAAATTTTTCTTTCGAGATTAAAACAACAAACCGCATCGACACGGTCGATGCACTCCAAAATAAGAGGCACTGTGCCACCACTCCATACAAGCATGCAATAATTTCAGTGCCTATACACTCCATCTGATTCATCGTTTCATAATTCTAATCATTTGATTTGGCAGTTCCTTTGTGTTAAAGTTTAAATAATAAATGACCTTAAATAAAGGGGGTAAACAATGCAACCAAGACACAAAATAACATTAGAAATCCCTGATGAGATTTTCAATGAAATACGCGAATTCAGAAAAAGGACAAATATATCTAACGAGGAATCGGCTATTTTTGAATTAATAAAGTACGCATTATCTCTTCCCTCATATTTCAGAAATTTTGACTGGAAGGAGGCTGAAGAAGAGGCGGATAAAGATATTAAATCCGGCAATATTAAAAGCTTTTCCTCTGGAGATGAATTTTTGTCTGATCTGAAGGCGTGAAAATAGTCCGCACGAATTCTTTCAAAAAAGACTACCAACAACTGCCATCTTATATAAAGAAAATCCTCGAAAAAAAACTGAATATTTTTATGGAAAATATCCATCATCCATCCCTTCGAGTTAAAAAGATACAAGGGTTCAAAAATAGATGGGAAGGAAGTATTAATATGTTTTACCGGTTCACTTTTGAAATCCATAATGATTATTATCTATTCAGACGCATCGGACCACATGATGATGTTTTGAAAAAACCTTAATTTTTTCATTTTTACTCATTCCCAGGCAAAGCCTGAAAACGAGTTAAATAAATCACTTGTCGGTTTCTATCAGCACTATATTATTCTTTGCTCTTTCTAACAAGTTCGAGACACTCTATGCACTCCAAAAACTAACCTCCAAAAGAACTAATAACTATTTTTCACTTCTTTATCAAACTCTTTTCTTACAAAATCTTCTATATATCTTAAATATCTTTTTTTAGTATTCTTTTCTTTTTTCAATATTTCATCCAAAGCCTGGTCCGCGTTCTGGTAGGATTTAATTTTATCAAGCAAATTATTTCTATATTCATTCATCCTGTTTTCCACTTCTTTTATCAAACCATTATTAGCCGCAATTTCTTGCGCGGCTTTTTGAATATCGCCGTCATATTTCTGTAAAACCTTAAAACATATTCCTTTAAATCTGCCTGCAACCGCGCCTCTTTCCATGTTTAATATTTCTTTTACTTTATAGGTAGAAAATTCATTTTCCCGTAAAACGTTTAAAAAGCTTTCATCTTCTGCCTCTGTCATCTGCTCTCTGCCTTCTGTCCTCCGTCCACTGTTCTCTGTCTTCAGTCCCCTGGATTCTGTCACCGGCAGCCCTAAATCTTTTTCCTGTATTATCTCCGCGTCAGAAAGAGCGACTGCTCTCTGGATCACATTTTCCAGTTCTCTAATATTGCCCTGCCATTGCTGTTCTTC
>CBDUII010000033.1:0-12815 GCA_965367285.1 uncultured bacterium | reverse complement strand
CGAGGAAGTTTTTTGTTGGTTCTTCAGGGCGGCAGCCCATTTGGTTGCGGCAACTTGCCGCTTTATAATTCTGCTTAATCCGAATATCTGACCGTGTGTATCCGGACTTTGATAAAAAAAGAAATCAGGCTCTCGACGCCTCTCTTCTTCCTTGTTCCCAGACTCCAGCCTTGGAACGAGTTGCATCGAAGGGAGGTTATTCGTGCCAAACTGAGCAATTAGTTTTTCTTCTAATCCTTCTCCCTCCTGGAAAATAAACAGGGAATTATCCCATTTGGAAATCTTTTTAAACAGGTTACTCTCGGAATGTGTTAAAGCGAAAAACCCTGCAAAAATTATTTTTTCAAACCTCGATAAATCGATATCATCAATTTTTTCCGCGACAGCCCTGTATCGTAACGATCTTGTGGAGTATTTTTGTCTTTCAATTTCCTTATAGAATTCCTCGTAAAAATACGATATTGATTGAAGCATCCCTGCGGACTGTTCCGGAATTGCGTTACTGGAAATATTTTCAATTTCACTGACCCTGCGAGATTCAATCCCCTCGATATAAAGTTCTTCAACAGCGTTAAAAATTTTCAGGCCAATGGGAAAGAAACTATCCGCGGATATAAAGCTGTCTCCTCCTATAGGCTTTGAAGCCTTTTTATGCAGTTTATATAAGATTGCCACGCTGTCTATAGCCTCTATTTTTTTTTCAAAAAGACTAAATTCTTTTTCATAAACATGATCAATAAATTCATCAATTGAAAAGATAAGGGGCGGCATGAGACTTCCCTTTTCTCTTTGAGTTAGGGCCTTTCTTATAAAATGGGAAGGCCTTTTCCCGGGAAAAACAATGAGATGATCTGAAAAGTTCTTTCCGGAACCAGTAAGGTTGGAGATAATCTCTTCAATCAGGCTGTGTGAATAGGGTAGGATTAAAATATTCATTTTGGTTTTATTTTAACTTAATAAGGGTAGGAGGTTATACATTAAAATCGGCTAAAACCTATTGTTTGAGGGTTCAAAAATTTACTCTTCAGCAAGCTCAGAGTTACGTTCTCATTGCCGAACCATGCTCCTTTGAATTCCCGACCGCTTGATTTTTTTAAACACCATATGAATTGTTAAATATATTAACTTAACAACATATATGTTGTAAAGAAGGCATTATTCGCTGGTTCAGAACTTTTAAGCGTATGGAAATGAAAGCGGATTTAACTGATATAAAGACAGAAAAAATCTTAACGTTTAGAGATATTGACAGGCATTTAGCCGAAGAAGTTGAAAAAATTTTGGAAAAGGAAATTGATTTATCATGAAAAAAGACTGGCTTTGGGATAGAAACCTGGATGAAATGGAAATTAAAGCTATTTTTTCTGATGTTAATAACCCTCGCTTTGTTTCTTATTCAGCCTTACTTTTATCTCGTAAAAATTCAGCTAAAGAGGTTTTTAAAGACTTTCTTAAAAAAGAGGATTTCTTTGTAAGCTGGAGCAGAATCAAAAAACAGATGAGAAGAAATAGCTGGAATGACCCGCGCATTGAATACTGGCAGGCTATTTATGACACTTTAAAGAAAATACCGGAAATGGAGGAACTGAAGCTAAGAGAGTTTGAAGAACCGGTTTTTTCTTTAGGTAAAGAAATAGGGAATAAAATCAAAGAAGTTCGTCAGAAATCCGGGTTAACTCAAAAAAAACTTGCTAAAAAGCTTAAAATTTCTCAACAGATTATTTCACGAATAGAAAGCGGAAAGCAGAACATCTCTTTGGAAACTCTAAATAATGTCTGTAAAAGTCTTGGCATTGTTCTAAACGCCGAGAAATTTGGCTTTAAAGAAACGGAGAAATCACAGGAAACAAGCACAAGACATATTTTACCTTTCGGTAATCTTTCTCCTGAAGATTTTACGCGAATGTGCTTCTGGCTGGTCGAGAGGTCGTCGGAGTTCGACAGAGCAGAATATTACGATATGACCGGAGATAAAAAAAAGGACGTCATCGGGTACAAATATAACAGGGTTGGAAAAGAGGAAAAATGGTATTTTCAATGCAAACGATATAAAAAGATTTCTTTTGGACAATTGAAAGATGAGCTTGATGGAATTAAAAAACATGTTGATGAAGATGAAAATTTCAAACCGGATAGAATTGTGTTTGTAACCGCCTGTCCTGTTTCTCCGTCATGCAAAGATAATGTAAAAGAATATGCTAAAACTTTGTCATTTGAGATCATTGATTTTTGGGATGAGGTTAAACTTGACGAAAAAGTAAAGGCAAACCCTGAAACAGAAGAGGAGTTTTTTAATAAAGGCATTAGCCTGAATGATCTAAAAGAGATTTCACAGGGGAGTAATGAAGATATAAAACTTCATATGACTACTTTGTTTCAACAATCTGGTCTGCTGGCAAAACATGATCCTGAAAAAACAGATAAAATTAATCAAGAAATTGATGAAACAGTAAGTCTTATTGATAGAAATGATTTTAAAAAAGCGAAACAATATCTCTTTTTAGTATTAGGCAAGATTGAGGATAAACCCGATAAGTATAAAAATGAATTAGTAAGGATATATAACAACTTGGGGGTCAGCTTTCTCAGACCGGACAATGAGGGTGGAGATTTAGAAGAGGCGGAAAAATACTTGAAACTTGCTTTGCAGCTAAACCCGGATTTTAAGAAAGCTTCTGCAAATCTTGTAACTGTATATTTTAGTAAAGGTGACCCTGAAAATTTTAAACGTGCTTATGAGCTTGCATATGAATTGTGGGAAACATCAGAGAAAACCGAGTCATTTATCTTTCAAGCATTTATTTGGTCCATAAAGTTCTACAAATCGGTAAAAAAACCCATTGAATACTATGAAAACTCAAAAGAAGCGCAAGCATTGGTAAAAACTAATGAGCAGTTAATGAATATTATTGGTAGCATGTATCTTGAAACAAAGGATTTTAAAACGGCAGAAGAATTTGCGGAGTCCGCGCTTGAAATAGCTCCAAACTCACCCCGGAACCTGTGGTTAAAAGCAAGTATTCTTTTAGGGCGTTCTCAAGAAAAGGATATTATCCCTTCTGCTTTTGAGGTCGTGCCTAAATTTCGCGACTATCAGGATATAGAGAGAGCGTTAAAGTTGCTTGAACAAACGCTGGAAGTGCTAAAGGACGAAAAAAACCATTTTTTAGAGCAAAGGGTTAAAGCAGATATGCTGCATTGTTACTCCTGGTTGCGCAAAACTGATGAGGCAAAGTACAGGGAATTCAGGGGAAGCATTGATGCCAGTAACCTTTCGCCATTCCAACAAAAGCAACTGAGAATTCAGGATTCTATAGTTGAGTTTCAGAAAAGAAATTTTGAAACAGCATATAACAAACTAACACAGTATCCTGAATGGCCTAAGATGGATTATCAGGAAAAGACCAGGATTGCTCAGATTTTTTCTTTACATGGAGCACCTGAGCAATCTAAAGAAATTTTAAAGCAACTGGAAAAAGAAGCAGAACAAAAAAAGGATGAGTATTTCTGGCTTAACATGAGCAATAATGAAGTGCTTCTAAACAATAAAAATCTTGCTATAAAGGCGGCACAGAAAGCAAAGGATTTTTCGACAGGAACAGAAATGGAGAAACAAGTCTTATCCCATTTTAACGCGTTAATGTTGAGATACGCCTATAGTGGTGAAACTGATAGATTAATGAAAAGCATGTTCGATTACCAAAAAAAGTATCCTGATGAAAAGGTGATTTGGCCGGTTAAAGCGATTGACAAAGACGGCAAGCCTGCTGAAGAAATTAAATCGTTTTTCTCAAAGCATCATGAAAGATATGAGGAGATTAAACATAAATTTATATCGCAGCCTGTAATAAGCTACATTTTAGAAAAAATTTTTAATAGACCCTATGCGGATATCCTATCTTTGCAAAACGATCCTGAGTTTATTATACCATTGACTTTACCAGATGAATCATTTGAAAAGGAACTGACCGAAAATCTTGAAAAGACAGAGAATATAGTTTTTGATTATGCGTCTTTACTTAATCTTTCAAAAATGAACCTGATGGGGCACTTGGAAAAATTCGGCAAACAGCTTTTTATAACAAAAAAGCTGTTTTTTAAAGTTCAGACCGAACTAATAATGTTTGAACAGGAAGATTTAAGAAGGCTCTGGAACTTCCTCAGAAAATCAAAGGAGATTCATTTTATTGAAGAAAGCAAAGCTGAATTAAAAGAAAATATTTCCGGTCTGTTTGATCCGTGGCTTATAGGTTCCATAAAAGCAGCTAAAGAAAAAAACGCTGTTTTTGTGGTGGATGATTTTCATTTATTAAGATTTTTAAAGTCTGAAAACATTAAAGGTAGTAACAGCTTTGTTATTTTGAGATCCATGTTATCAAAGGAGTGGATTGACGCAAAAGTTTACTCAACGTCTATCGGCGATCTTGCCGAGCGATTTTACACTTTTTTACCATTTTCAGCAGATGATCTATTTAGAATAGTCATGGAAGATCATTCAAAAAGAACACCGCGAACTTCCCATCTTGTGAACCAACTGTTTCTACCGGGTTCCAATGCGGCAAGCTTTACCGGGGTATTCGTGAAGTTTATCGATCTTTTCTGGAAAACAGGCTCACTGGCCGAAGACAAGATGAAATGGCTTGAATTTCTTACAGAAAAAATCATCAAATATTTAGATGATAATTTTGATATTCAGAATGATAAAGAAGTTGAAAAAATCGTTCCCCATTTTATCCAGATATGGATTATAGCTGTCCAGAGAAGCAACAGGGACGAAATAAATCTTTTGCAAAAAAAGGTTAATGAAGTTCTTGATAAACCATACCTATCTATTATTAGAGACAACATTGCCGGGTTAATTAAAATAAAAAGAAGCAGTTTTGTTTAGCAGACTTCTACGCAAACAAGGAATGCGACTAATTGACTTCAAAATAGGTTTATGCTTCAATTAGCACAATGAGGATTAAGAACATATTTGGCCTTGCTAACCAGAAACACTATAAAAACCAGCATAAGTTTTTCCAAAAAGCATATGAAAAAGGCGACGCGCAGTGGACAGGTGACGGGTCGCCCAGTTCCGAGCTTATAAGAACGATCAAAAAGATAAAGCCAAAGCTGAAACTTAAGTATGCGTTGGATATGGGATCAGGGGAGGGGAGACATTCCATTTTCCTGAGCAGGGAGGGTTTTCATGTTGTTGGCCTGGAATATCAGGAAGAGGCCCTTCAACGCGCCGTTGGGAAAAAGAGCAAAGGTCTCCTTTATATAAGAGGAGATATCTTCCGTATTCCGCTGAAATCCCGCTCATTCGATGTTCTTGTTGATTTCGGAGTTTTTCATCATATCAAGAGAAAGGATACTGCTGTTTACCTTAACCTGCTGTCTTCCATGCTGGTACCCGGGGGATATTTAATCCTTTCCTGTTTTTCACGTAAATTCAAACACGCTAATGACAAATTGTATAAACGCGGTTACGTGGTTCACAAAAACCATTATGACCGGTTTATGTCTAAAACGGAATTACGGAACGTCTTTGGAAAACACTTTAATGTTCTCGAAATTAAAGAAGTGAAAACAGGCTTCTTAGATGGGCTTTTCCAATTAAAAGGAACCGGAAGAAAATGACTTATAACCACGAAAAACAAGAGGTTTGGCATGAGTCAAGATGCATGGGCCAAGAAAAAACAGCTTTTTATTTATGACCCTTGCCTCTTGACCCATGACACGTAATTTTTTACTCCTGATCCCTGACAACTGAACCCTGAGCCCTAAAAAATTTTGTTAAATATTTTTTGATAGTTCATTCATTTTTTCCTAAACCAATTTTCTCCATTTGCCGTTAATAATAATACAACGCCAGATTAATCTTATAGGAGGGGAAAAAATGAAATTAGTTAAAAAGATTTTAAAGCACAATATAAACAATTTTCGTCATTCCGTATCCATGCATCACCAATTATACCTGAAAGGTATGGAATCCAGGACTGAATTGGCCGTAGGTTTGCTGAATTGTGTAAAGGAAAGGTTCAAAGTTTTTCACTGGACGCCTTCTACTTTTTCAAAAGTGCCTAAAATGAACTAAAGTTATTGAAAAAAAATTCTTTACTTTTAGGCACTTTAGTTCACTATCATTTCTTTTGTCTTTCATTATACCACCACAAAAAGTTTGACTCTCCTTCTTCGCTTTTGTAGAATTATTCGTACCGTCTGATTGAAACAGGTACATCGTCACTCCTTAATAACGTTCTCAGCATAACATTAAAATGAACTCAGACCATGTTATTGAGGCACATCATTATTATGAGAAAAAACCATATAACTTTTGGATTGATTGTTGTATTTATGCTACTACCGGAGCCTTCTTTTTCGGTTGAAAAAAGCTGGAAATTTTTACCTTCCCGTACCTTGTTTGCTCCTCTTATGGCTGATCTTCGTGAACCGCAAACAGGTTTTTTTACCTTAATAAACAAAAATCGATACGGAGGCGCCATCGGCCAGTTTTTTGATTTATTTCAATGGAAAATTTCCAATAAAGAACGTGTAAGCTGGGGAGTACACGGCGCTGCGTTTGCTCTGCTGGATTACGGTGGCGGAGCTTTTCCCATGAGAGCGAACGACTGGTTGTTTGGAACTTCTATAAGCCACTCTAAAGAGAGGTTTTCTCAACGACTGGAATTTACTCATGCCAGCGCCCATCCGGGAGATTCTCTGACTGATGAAAGGAACTGGTTTAAATATAGTCGGGAATACTTTCGTCTCATTCTCTCGTATGATTATAATGATTTAATAAGATTTTACGGAGGGGGAGGCGTTGTGGTTCATACGTTTCCTTATGTAAACCCTCTTTTTTTTCAGGGTGGCGGCGAAGTTTTTTCATCCTCAAAAGATTTTCTTTCTCACCCAATAAGGTTTTATGGCGCTTATGATATAAAATATAAAGATGAGGCAGGAGGCGTATTCAACAATTCTTTGCAGTTTGGAATTCAATGGAGACCCTCCAGACAACAAACCCGTAAATCCATCCGGCTGGGAATTAACTATTTTAACGGGTATAATGAATTTGGGCAGTTTTACCTTGAAAAAGAAACCCACTGGGGATTAGGGATTTATTTTGATTCTTAAGAAAAAATCTTGACAGGATTAACTGGATAAACGAGATGAATCAATAAATAAAAAGAATTATCATGTAAATCCTGTTCATCTTGCCTAATATTATTTTAAAAGATTATGGCTATTGAATTTAAACAATTGGATGAGTATAGATGGGAAATCCCGGTAGGGAGCGTGGAGGGGATGCGTGTTCCCGGTAGAATCTTTGCCGATAAAAAACTTATCGAATCGATCAAAAAAGATAATTCCGCCGTCCAGGTTGCCAACGGGGCAACCCTGCCGGGAATCGTTAAAGCATCTATGGCAATGCCGGATATACACTTTGGGTATGGTTTACCAATAGGCGGTGTGGTAGCGACAAATCTAACAGACGGGGTCGTTTCACCGGGCGGGACAGGCTATGACATTAACTGCGGCGTTAGATTGCTACGAAGTAACCTGTATGAAAAGGATATATTAAAATGGTTAAAACCGCTGGTTCAAAACCTCTTTTATAAAATACCGGCCGGCGTTGGTTCCAGGGGGAAAATCCGTTTAAGTCCGCGAGATGAAGAGCAGGTGGCAATTAAAGGCGCTGAATGGGCAGTGAAACAGGGCTACGGTGAAGCGGAAGATTTGGATTTCACTGAAGCAAACGGTTGTTTACAAGGAGCTGATCCGGAAAAAGTCAGCCAACGCGCTTTTGAAAGAGGACGAAAACAGGTAGGGACTTTAGGATCAGGAAACCATTTCATAGAAATTCAGGTAGTGGAAGAGATATTCGATCAGGAGGCCGCAATAGCAATGGGATTAGAGGAAAACCAGGTTACAGTGATGATCCATTCCGGTTCCCGTGGATTTGGACATCAAGTTTGTACCGATTACCTGGAGGTAATGAATAAAGCCATGCATCGTTATGGTATTAAGCTTCCTGACCGCCAGTTGGCCTGCGCTCCATTTCAATCAAAGGAAGGCCAGGACTACCTGGGGGCTATGAAAGCAGCCGCTAATTTTGCCTGGGCTAACCGCCAGTGCCTGATGGGCCTAACTGTTCAGACTTTTTTAGAAACACTAAAAATAAGCCCCAAAGACCTGGGGATGTCCCTGGTTTATGACGTGGCTCATAACATTATAAAAGTAGAAGATCACACGGTTGATGGAAAAGAGATGAAATTAGCTGTTCATAGAAAAGGGGCGACAAGAGCCTTTCCTCCCGGACATGAGGAACTACCTGAAGCGTATAAAAAAATAGGGCAGCCGGTGATTATTCCAGGAGATATGGGAAGAAATTCTTATGTTTTAGTCGGCACGGAAAAGGCGATGGAAGAAAGTTTTGGAAGTACATGTCACGGAGCCGGACGTAATCTCAGCCGTCACGCGGCGAAAAAAAAGGCAAAAGGGAGAGCTATAGAACGTGAGTTGGAAGACAAAGGTATTATTGTGAAAGCGACGGGAAGAACGACCTTAAAGGAAGAGATGCCGGAAGCTTATAAAGATGTTACTGAAGTTGTGAACGTGGTTCATCATGCTGGAATATCAAAAAAAGTAGCCAAACTCAAACCAATGGGAGTTATTAAAGGATAAATCACTTATCAGTTATCAATGAACAATTAACAACTGAAAATTTATTATTGATCGTTGCTAATTGATAACTGCTAATTAATATGAACCCTTCTCTCTCTTCAGGAAAAAAGCCAATTCGTGTTTTAGTGGTGGATGATGCCGCTTTGGTACGTGATATCCTTATCCAGGGTTTGTCGCTTGACCCTATGATTGAAATAGTGGGAACAGCCGCGGACCCATACATAGCGCGCGATAAAATTGTAGAACTAAAGCCGGACGTCATATCTCTTGATGTTGAAATGCCTAAGATGGACGGAGTTGAGTTTTTAAGGCGTTTAATGCCTCAATACCCCCTGCCTGTTGTAATGGTAAGCTCGCTAACCCAGAGAGGGAAACAGATCACTCTCGACGCCCTTGAAGCAGGCGCTGTAGATTTTGTCCCCAAGCCGACAAGTAATATTGCTCACGGTCTTGATGCCATGCTGCGTGAATTAAGAGCCAAAATCAAAATAGCATCCACTGTAAATGTCTCTCATTGGAAGAACAAAAAGTCAGTCAAGCCCGCCGGAGTGATTAAGGGAAGCAAGGCATTAGCAGAATCAACTGACAAAGTTATAGCTATAGGCGCGTCCACCGGTGGCACCGAAGCAATCAAAACAGTAGTTGCTCGATTCCCTGCTACCATGCCCGGGGTGGTGATAGCGCAACATATGCCTGCAGGATTTACGAATTCTTTTGCTAAGCGGCTGAATGAGTTATGCAGTATGGATGTGAAGGAGGCCGAATCCGGAGAGAGAGTGGTGCCAGGACGGATTTTTATCGCTCCGGGTGATTATCATATGACAGTGGTGCGTTCAGGAGGACATTACAAGGTTAAGTGTGATCAGGGAGAAAAGGTCAATGGACATCGTCCGTCAGTAGTTGTTTTACTTCATTCTGTGGCGCAAAATGTAGGGGCTAGCGCAGTTGGTGTGATGCTTACCGGTATGGGGTCTGACGGGTCTGACGGGATGCTGGCCATGCGAAAGACAGGGGCTAAGAATGTTGCGCAGGATAAAGCAACATCAGTAGTGTTCGGCATGCCAAAAGAAGCATATGAGCGGGGAGGCGCGGAACGGCTGCTGTCGATTGATGAAATAGCGCCTGCTGTGATGGAACTCCTTTCGTAAATAAAACGCGGATTATATAAAAAAACAGATACCAGGGATCTGGTATCAGGGGTCATAAAAAACCTGTTTGCCGGCTCCTGACCCCTGAAAAGAATCTGCGTCCCAATTAATTTAATGTATAGGAATTTCAATGTTTATAGATTCCCGCTAAAGCTTGTCCTCGCATGTTTTAAGCGGGGAACATGCGGGAATGACAGCGCGATGCGAAATGACAATCCTGCGCTTTTTGCCATTCCCGCAAAGCTGAGCTTAGCCCTGCGAAAGCGGGAATCTAGCTTGAAACCGATTTATTATAAATGTCCCAGACCTTCTTCAAGGTGCATCATCCCTGTTTTAGCGTGCTTCATAGCTACGTCGCCATGTCCCTGTCCGGCATGATCTATTGCTTCTTGAACATGGCCGATTCCTTCTTTTGTATGGCTGATAAACTCTTTTACATGTTTGTTTTTGGTTTGTTTATAATCCATTTCAGCATGCATGATGGCTTCTTCAGCATGGGAGACGGCTTCTTTTGCGTGCTTTATCATGACTTTCAGGTGTCCCTGGCCTCCGTGGTCTAACATCTCGTTACCATGTTTAATGGCCACATTTGCATGAACCTTGGCTTCATCAGCATGGGGACCTGCCAGCGCCATATTCCCACTTAAAAAAGCTGTAAATAAAACCATTAATGCCAAAACAAAAAACAGTCTATGAGTTTTAAACATTTTCTCACCTCCTCTATTCAAAAATTTTTAAATAATCAGATTATTATAAATGTTTTACGTTGCAAAAGAAAGCGTATTTCGAATCAGAACGCAGTCAAAAGTATCGAGTTTTAAAATATAAAATATTGCAATGAACACAATCATTGAAGCAATTTATTAATCACTTCTTTCAGTAAATGCAAATCAACCGGTTTATTCAGGTATTCATGGGCTCCTAATTCCATAGTTTCAATATAAGAGTCAATGTTGCTATGAGCGGTCAATATTATGGCTTTTATGTTCGGTATATCTTTTTGAAGGGTTGATAATAATTCAATACCGTCCATCACCGGCATCTTCAGGTCTGTGATAACCAGTTCGACTTTGTGCTTTTCAACAATCTCAAGAGCCTCCTTGCCGTTCAAAGCGGTTAACACATTAAACCTGCTGTCTTTAGACAAAAAATCGGCAAGAACTTTTATTAATAATGTGTCATTATCAACAATAAGAATGTTTATTTTCATGGAAGGATATTATATCATAATCAAATATCAAAACCTGCGCTGATTCCAAGTTGAACCCATTTGTTTCTCAGGGCAGGCTTTGGAACCAACGCGCAATTTCGCTCCAGGTACAACCTGGAGTGAGCAGGGATACTAAATCTATGAACAAAAGCACAACCTATAAAAATTCCGGTGTAGATATTGATGCTGGCAGCGAAAGTATTAAAAGGGTAAAAAAAAATATCCATTCTACTTTTAACTCTTCGGTTGTAACTGGGATTGGTGCTTTTGGCGCAATGTACGATTTATCGGAGGTTACTAAAACATACAAAAACCCTGTTCTTGTTCAAAGCATTGACAGCGTGGGTACCAAACTTATGGTAGCTAATATGGCAAATTGTCATAAGACTATCGGTATAGATATGGTTGCCCATAGCTGCAATGATGTATTGTGCCAGGGAGCCAAACCCATTACTTTTTTAGATTATATTGCAGTGGGTAGGTTAAACCCGGATCATATTCAAGAGATTATAGATGGGATTTGCGATGGCTGCAGGGAGGCTGATCTTCCTTTAATGGGCGGGGAATTAGCAGAACTGCCGGGAGTTTATAAGGAAGGTGAGTATGACCTTGTGGGATCGGTCACCGGAGTGGTGGAAAAAGATAAAATTATTGACGGCTCAGAAATTGTGCCGGGAGATGCTGTGCTGGGGTTGGCTTCCAGCGGACTCCACACCAACGGCTACTCCCTGGCCAGAGAAGTATTTTTTAATATTAAAAAAATTAAGGTCGATCGGTATATGGAAGAACTTGAATGTACCCTTGGAGAAGCGCTTTTGAAACCCCATATAAACTACACAAGGCCGGTATTATCCCTCCTTGATGAATTTGAAATTAAAGGGATAGCTCATATTACCGGCGGAGGGCTTGTGGATAATATTCCCAGGGTACTACCGGAAAACTGTCAGGTAATAATTTCAAAAAATTCATGGAAAATACCGCCTGTTTTTAAAGTAATACAGCAATTTGGAAATGTGCCGGAAGAAGATATGTTCAGGACATTTAATATGGGCATTGGATTGGTGTTAATAGGAAGTCAAAATGATGCAAACGCAATTGCAGGCATGCTGAATTCACAGGGTTTCCCGGTAACGATAATCGGTAAAGTAAAAGAAGGCGTGAGGAAAGCAGTTATCAGCAAATAATTGTTGGAAGAATTTTCGACAGGAAGAAAATCGGGTTCAGGGGTCAGGGATTTGATAAGCCAGTTATCAATGGTCAATTAACAATGATCAATGATAAATTTTTGATTGTCAATTGATAATTGCTAGTTTAGCGTATAGGAATTTCAAGGTTTATTAGATTTTGCTTCGCGGATTCGCCCTTTGAAGTATGCCTGCGAAGATTTGAATTCCAATCAAGTTGGAGAATGACAAACCAGGAAGTGTCATTCCAGCGAAAGCGGGAATCTAACTTAACCAGGGGAACTTGAAAGTTCAAATTTCCCCTGTTGAACCTCTTCATCTTGCCGAAAGCGGATATCAAAGCCAGGAAATTCTTTATTCAGTTTTTTTATGTTTTCTTTTTTATTTCCTATGTATTGTGATAGTTCAGAAGGGTGGACAGAAAAAGTATAAGTTTTAAATCTTAAATTTTCTTTAATAGAAGAGTATAAACTGTCATAAATAATACTTGATAAAACCAGTTCCCTGAACGCGGGATGAAAAGGCCCGAGATCGGAAGAGCACACTCTGAACTCCAGTCACGTGAAACGATCTCGTATGCCGTCTTCTGCTTGAAAAAAA
>CBDUII010000032.1:0-13256 GCA_965367285.1 uncultured bacterium | reverse complement strand
ATCTTTTTTAATTTTCATTAGATAAAAAATGGAATGAATATTTTTTAAAAACCCTTTGTAAACATCGATTTCTTCCTTACTCCACGTTGGCGTATTGGAATCGATATAATGCTCAAGGGGGGATTTTTTGTATTTTTCAGATACACGATCAAAGCAATACCATTCTGTAAACGCGATCATTCGATCTTCAAAAGATTTGTCATCTTCAAAAATGTCCCCTGACTTAGAAAAGTATTCTTTCTTTGCTTTAATAACCTCTTCAGAAAATTCATTCGCGGTTACAGACTCTACCAGCTTATCCATATATTCTTGAAACATTCAGGAAGCCCCTCTCATCATTTTACTGAAATTTTCAAAAAGATGCCCGGCGTCATGAGGACCGGGTGAGGATTCAGGATGATATTGCACTGAAAATATCGGAAGTGTTTTGTGGCGGATTCCTTCTAATGTTTTGTCATTCAAATTAATATGCGTCGGTTCTAAATCACCGGGCAAATTCTCATTAGTTATTGTGAATCCGTGGTTCTGGGAGGTTATTTCAACTTTTTTGGTTTTCAGGTCAATGACCGGCTGATTACCTCCCCGGTGCCCGAAGCGAAGCTTAAAAGATTTTGCCCCTAACGCCAGGCATAGAATCTGGTGCCCAAAACATATCCCGACAATCGGTTTTTTACCAATTAATTGTTTCACATTATCGATCGCGTAAGGCACTCCTTCCGGATCTCCGGGACCATTAGACAAGAAAATTCCGTCAGGATTAAGGGATAAAACTTCATCGGCTTTTGTAAAAGCCGGTACCACTGTTACTTCACAATCGTGTTGTATAAGCATTCTCAAAATATTTTTTTTAACTCCAAAATCATAAGCCACAACTTTAAATTTTTTTCCTGAAGAATGGTTTTGAGTATAACCTTTTCCCAGTTCCCAGGTTCCCTCGGTCCAGAAATATTTTTCGGAGCAGGTAACGTTTTTAACCATATCTTTTCCAACTAAACCTGAAGATTTCCGGGCTTTTTCTATAAGGCTTTCCGGGTTCAAGTCCGTGGTGGATATTACTGCTTCCTGGGCTCCTTTGTTCCGAATATGTATTGTAATGGCCCTGGTATCCACTCCTTCTATTCCAACAATTTTATACTCTTTTAAAAATTGATCTAAAGAATGCTCTGACCTCCAGTTGACGTGAATACCGCTGTTTTCTTTTACAACAAAGCCTCTGGCCCATGGCCTTGCAGATTCAAAGTCTTCTGAATTAACGCCATAATTCCCAATCAGAGGATAAGTCATAACTACCATCTGACCTTCATAAGAAGGATCCGTGAGAATCTCCTGGTACCCCATCATGCTGGTATTAAACACCAACTCACCCACTACTTCCCCCGTCGCCCCAAAAGAGCGCCCTTCAAATACTCTTCCATCTGCAAACGCCAGTAATGCTTTCATACGTAATTATTTCCTATCGAGAACCACAACGGCGTGGCCGCAACCAAATTAAATGCAAAATTACAAATTCCAAGCACCAAATTACAAACAAATACAGTAGTGTCCGGTTAGAAAATTGCCTAAGTCGACTATGTCATGCCCGAATGCCTTTATCGGGCATCCAGAAGTTCGGTTCCTTAATAGATTCCCGCTAAAAGCATGCGGGAATGACAGTTTGGGTAACAAATTTTACAATAGCTTTTTGGGCATAACTCCTTAAATATCAAGATGGTTTTTGGTTTATGCATAGGCTCTATAATACATTACAGAAAATCTATGCCGTAAGACTGCGTTCCCTTTTTATATTTTAAAGCGTAATTCTTAAGAGCCTTTGCTATAAGGTTAAACTTATCTCCCGGATATGAGCAGGGTATTATAAGCACACCAAAGTGAGGCCTGTTTTCATTGAAGAACTGGATAGTGAGCCTGATGAAGTCATTTCTGCTCTTTGTCACCATACACCGCTTACTTGAAGACGCGTATCTTATCTGTTCAAAGTCACTGACCTGGAGCATTCCGGCCTCTCGGGCGCTTATCGCGTCTATTCCGTCTTTTCTGAGGATATCTGCTATTTTCGGGCTCAGATCTTCATCAAGATAATATTTCACTGATCGCCAACCGCCAAGGAAGGGTATTTTTTCTTAATCTGTTCGGGAGTCCAGCTTTCGTTTTCAGCTATAAGAGTATGAATTTCTTCTTTATAAAGATTATAATAACCTATAGCAGATCTGATTTGCTGCTCTAAAAGCCAGTGATATGCTTTACGCAGCCGTTTAAAATCTTTCCCGACACTATGGTAGGTTGCAATAATCTCCCATACCTCTATGCCTGTCCCCGCGATCCTGGCTCTCCTTCCGCTCACACCTTCAGTAAAGACTATGCCGGGGCAGTGATAAGCCTTAATCGCTTCTTCGAGGAGTTTATTGGCTATGGTGGTGAAATCCTTTTTGGATTCCTTCACTATCTCATTTATCTCTTTAATAATTTGTTCCGGAATCCTAAAACTCTTTTGAATGGTCGGCATATTTGCTCCTATTTGTATGCCATCATATTATATTAAATGACAATATATGTCAATGACATATACTATTGCTCTGTCCTTTATTACCTTATCCTCTCTTATTTATTGCTGCCATATGCTCGGCAACCACATCCCCTGGACAGAACCGAATAAACATACTGAATGAAAAAATTAAAATAGCCAAATCGTCTGCAAATCCAAATACCGGAATAAAAAAATCCGGGATAAAATCAAGAGGAGAAATAAGATATACTAAAGCCGCTAATGGAATTAATTTTATGCGAAACGGGACTCTTCTGTCCTTTAAAAGCCTCCAGATAAGTTTAATCCAGTATGGAAGCGTCTTAAATGAACGAAAAATATTTAAAATAGTGTATGGAGATATCCGCGACATAAACAGAAAAAAACGATCAACTTTTTAACTTATTATATTGGATAATGACTCGATATGTAATGTTCCAATTAAATCTTTAATATCTCTTACCCCATTCTTTTCACAATAATCTTTAATCCCTTCAATAATTTTAATGGATATTGAAGGATCAATAAAATTAGCGGTGCCGATTTGAACAGCGCTGGCGCCGGCAATGATAAATTCCAGCGCGTCCCGGGCGTCCATTATCCCGCCTATACCTATTACCGGTATGTCTACTGTTTTAGCCACCTGCCATACCATTCGCAAGGCAACAGGTTTAATGGCAGGACCGGAAAGTCCTCCGGTAATATTTGCCAGTATGGGTCTGCGTGACTGAACATCTATAGCCATACCAAGTAAAGTATTGATAATAGATAAAGCGTCAGCTCCCCCATTCACGGCAGCCTTTGCCATGACAACAATGTCAGTGACATTAGGAGATAGTTTAACAATAAGTGGTAAAGAGGTAATTTTTCTTACTTTCCGAACAAGCTCCTCCGTTATCTCAGGGTCAGTACCAAAGGCAAGACCACCTTTTTCTACATTTGGGCAGGAAATGTTCATTTCCAATCCGGCAATTTCTGAAACATTGCTTAATCTTTCCGCTGTCCGGACATATTCGTCCTGAGTATCCCCAAAAAAATTCGCGATAATTTTAGTATTAAACTTTTTTAGAAGAGGGATTTTTTCCTTTATAAACGCCTCAACTCCAATATTCTGTAAACCAATGGCATTCAACATGCCGGAAGCAGTTTCGACTATACGGGGCGGGGAATTTCCCGGAGAAGGTTTGGCGGAAAGCCCTTTTACTATTATCCCTCCCAACCGGTTTAAATCAATAAAATCAGTATATTCCAGCCCATAGCCAAAAGTGCCTGAAGCAGCTAATACAGGATTTTGAAACTGAATCCCTGCTATTTCAACTGATAGATTTGTTTCTTTCTTGTGAGTTGTTTCAGACATTTTTATTTAACTTCTCTTTGCCACAAAATCAAGAAGTCACTAATTTTTTTACTTTGTGTCTCTGTGCCTTTGTGGCTAATCATTTTTTCTGTTCACCAACAAATCTCTTTAGCATCAAAAACAGGGCCGTCGGTACAAACATTTTTATAGTGGCTTCCATTTTCTGAATTAACTTTTATAACGCATCCCAGGCAGACTCCAAAGCCGCAGGCCATTCTCCGGTCAAGGGAAACCTGGCAGGGAATATCCTTCTTAGCAGTTAGTTCCGATACTGCCTTCAGCATCCGATAGGGACCACACGCAAAAAACAATGTTTGACTGTCAGCTTTTTTATCAATAAATTTCTTTACAGGGTCTGTCACAAGCCCTTTGTTTTCAAGAGAACCATCTTCTGTGGTAATACAGATTTCGGTATTTAATTTCCCAAAATCATCAATGCATAAAATATCATTTTTACTTTTTCCACCGATAAAAAGATAGGTCTTTAAATTCGGGATTTCCTTTACCATTTTCTCAGCTAACATAACCAGCGGGGCAATGCCAATACCGCCCGCTACAAAAACTGCTGCTTTAATGTTCCGCACTGCAAGCTTGTAAAATTGTGTTTTTTCAGCAAAGTTTTTGTCAGGCAATTGGGCGGTGGCCCTGCCACTCTGCGGAATCGTAAAACCATTACCAAACGGACCTAACATATCGGCTTGCTGTCCTTTTTTCATCTTCGACATTATGGTGGTACCCTTACCCACTACTTGATAAAGAAGTTCCACGCAAGGGTTATTGTCTTTGCTTGAGATTTTATAAAGCCCCATAGGACGACGAAGCAAGGGATCGTAGTTTTTACCAACCTTTACCATAACAAACTGCCCGGGTTTGGTATTCTCGGCTAAACCGGCAGAATGAAGAATAAGACGGAAGTACCCGCGAGAGATTTCTGTATTTTCAATAATATTAGCAAGCATTTAGAGGAGATTATTGCAGATATTATGATTAGTATCAAGTTGCAGTTCTCTATATATAAACTCCAACCAATGCCTAATTCCTAAAAAAAACGGGGGAAGTTCAACTTAATAAATTTGTCGAAATTTTCATAACTAACTGGTATAATATTAATTTAATCTAATTAAATTCTGGTTTTGTGTAATTATTAAAAAATTTAAGGGTTTACAATGAAATGCCCTGCTTGCGGCAATCTGGAAAATAAGGTTATCGACTCCCGTTTAAGTAAAGAGGGAGATTCTATCAGGCGGCGACGAGAATGCCTTAATTGCTCAGATCGTTTTACCACTCATGAGAAAATAGTCGTAAACCTTCCTATGTTTGTTAAGAAAGACGGCCGAAGAGAACCGTTCAACCATGAAAAAATTAAAAACGGTATTGAAAAGGCGTGTCAAAAGCGTCCTATTAGCACTGAAAAACAGGATGAGATAGTTCAAAAAATTGTGAAGCATTTCCAGGAAAGCAATGACAAGGAAATATCTTATCAAGATGTCGGAGAACTGGTCATTAAAGAATTGTATGACCTGGATGAAGTGGCGTACGTCCGATTTGCATCGGTTTACAGGTCATTTACAGACGTTGCTGAATTTATGAATGAAGTAACAGGCCTCCTGAAAGCAAAAAAACAATAAGCTGACTATGCCGGGATATTACCCCGTATCGCTGAATCTCAAGGGTAAGAGATGTGTTGTAATCGGTGGAGGAAAGGTCGCGGAAAGAAAAGTGACCTCACTGGTTAAAGCAAAAGCTGCCGTCACCGTGGTCAGCCCTGACCTGACGAAATCACTGAGGCAAACAGCAGAGAGAAAAAAGATTCGATACATTAACGACTGTTTTAAGGAAAAATATCTTGATGGGGCTTTTCTTGTAATAGGCGCTGCCAGCAATTCGGAAATCAACCATCATGTTTTTGAGGCAGCCGCTAAAAAAAATAAGCTGGTCAATATCGTGGATTCCCTTGATGAATGCAATTTCATTGTTCCATCTATTATTAGACAAGGGGATTTAATAATAAGCATATCGACTGGAGGAAAAAGCCCTGCCCTCGCAAAAAAAATCCGGAAACAATTGGAAAACCAATTTGGAAAGGCCTACAAAGATTTTTTGTCGCTTGTGGGAAAATTAAGACAGAGGATAATTGCCCAATTTCCCGACACAAAACATAGAAACAAAGTTTTTCAGGCCCTGGTCGATTCAGAAATTCTTGATTTATTTAAAAAAGGATTAAAACAAAAAGCAGAAAAAAAAGCAGAAAAAATCATTCATCGTTTTTCTAAAAATTGATTTATCTAAAAATATGAAAGACATTGTTTTTAATATTTCCCTGTTTTGCTATTTTATTGCTTCATTAAAGCATATCCTCTATCTGACATTGAGGCTAAGATTTTTGTACATTATAGCAAACTGGACAGTTGGGATAGGTTTTGCGACCCAGTTTGTTGTACTCATACTCCGCTCCATGGAAACCGGCCATGGGCCATACACAAGTCCATACGAATATTCTATGTTTATATCCTGGGCAATTATTTTATCTTATTTTTTTGTTGAGTTTAAATACCGCATTAAAGATCTTGGTGCTTTTGTTGTCCCACTGGCTTTTTTTATGATGCTTTATGCCTCCTCTTTGCCCCAGGAATCCAGCGTTTTTGGACCATCCAAAAAATTCTGGCTTACTATTCACCTTACTCTTTCTATGCTGGGGTTAGGCGCGTTTACAATCGCGTTTGGAGCAAGCATTATGTATCTGCTTCAAGAAAAACTGCTTAAAACCAAAAAAATCGGCTCTCTCTATCATAGACTGCCGTCTTTAGAAATCCTTGATAATGTGATGCACTGGATCATAGCCATAGGTTTCCCTATTTTTACAATAGGCTTTATTACCGGTTCCATCTGGATAGAAAAGACAAAAGGTTCTTATTTTTCATGGGACATCCAAAAAACGCTTCCTTTGCTTATTACCTGGTTCATCTATGGATCTTTGTTTTTGGGCCGTATAACCGCAGGATGGAGACGAAAAAAGGCCGCTGTGCTATCCATTGTCGGTTTTTTTTCAATAATAATAACTTATATGCTACACGCTTATTGATTGTATGAATGCTAATATCATAGTCGTTGGAGTTAACCATAAAAGCGCCCCTGTTGAAATACGTGAAAAGTTAGCCTTTTCAGCGAAAAAACTGAATGAATCCCTAAAAAGCCTTGATCAGCATCCCCTGATTTCAGAAAATATCATTTTGTCCACATGTAATCGAGTTGAAATATACGCAAAGGTGGAAGATATAGAAAACGGGATAATGTCGCTGAAAAAATTTTTTGCTGATTATCATAAAATACCCATGCAAAAGCTGGAGCAGCATTTTTACACCTACATCAACCAGGAAACGATAGAACATCTCTTTAATGTTTCTTCCAGCCTGGACTCTATGGTCGTGGGAGAACCGCAAATATTGGGACAGGTAAAGGACGCCTATGTCGCAGCTAAGAATCAGAAAGCAACCGGCATAATTTTAAACCAACTGTTTGAGAGATCCTTCTCAGTAGCAAAAAAAGTCCGCTCCGAAACCGCTATAGCTGAAAAAGCTGTTTCCATCGGTTATGCTGCCGTTGAACTGGCAAAGAAAATTTTTGACGATCTAAAAGATAAAGTCGTTTTGCTTATTGGAGCCGGTGAAATGTCCGAATTGACCGCGCGACACCTCCTCGCTTCAGGGGTAAACTCTATCCTGGTTTCCAGCAGAAATTTTGAACGGGCTGTTGAACTGGCACGTAGTTTAAAAGGAAGCGCCATCAGATTTGACAATTTTACCGATGACTTGATCAGAACCGATATTGTAATTTCATCTACAAGCGCTCCCCACTCTATCATCAGGAAAAATATGGTGGAAAAAGCAATTCGTAAAAGAAAAAATAAGCCTATGTTCTTTATCGATATCGCTGTCCCAAGGGATGTAGAACCGGAAGTGAATGATATAGAAAATATCTATCTCTATAATATAGACGACCTGCAGGAAATTGTGGATTCCAACAAAATGGAGAGGGAAAAAGAAGCGGAAAAAGCCAGAGCACTTGTCAAAAACGAGGTTGTACTCTTTTCCGAATGGCTGGAATCCTTAAATGCTGCTCCCACAATCAGTTCCATTAGAGAGCAGGCGGAAAAAATACGGGTATCTGAAATAGAAAAAACCTTTTCCAAATTAAAAGACCTTACCGAAACGCAAAGAGCCACAATAGAGAACATAACCTCAAGTATTATTAACAAAATTCTTCACAATCCCACTGTTAAACTCCGTGAACAGACAAAAGAAGAACACGGACATTGGTATATTCAAGTAGTCCGTAACCTTTTTCATCTGGATAAGTAAATAAATGAAAAAAGAAATCAAAATCGGCTCCCGGGGAAGCACTCTGGCTTTATGGCAGGCAAACTGGGTAAGAGATTCGTTGTTAAAAAAATATCCGGAACTCACTGTTACTATTGTAAAAATAACCACTTCTGGTGACAAATTCCTCGATATCCCTCTTTCCGCTGTTGGAGGTAAAGGTTTATTCACTAAAGAAATAGAGGAAGCACTATTGGACCACCGGGTAGACATCGCAGTTCATAGCATGAAAGATGTTCCTGCAATATTGCCGGAAGGGTTATCAATAGCCGTAATAACAGAAAGAAAAGACCCCAGGGATGTATTAATTTCAAAGGGAAATTTTACATTAAGAAATCTTCCACAGGGAGCCCGGATCGGAACTTCCAGCCTCAGGCGCCAGGCCCAATTATTGAGATTTCGCCCTGACCTGAAGATTGCTCCTCTCCGGGGCAACGTGGGAACCCGGAATAACAAATTAAAAAACAATGGCTTAGATGCTATTATACTGGCAGCGGCAGGAGTGAAAAGACTACAATGGGAAGATAAAATTTCCGAATATATTGATATTGAAATTTGCCTCCCTGCTGTTGGACAGGGAGCTCTTGGGTTAGAAATAAGGTTGGGTGATCAAAAAATTTTGCGTTATATAAACAGTTTCGATCATCAAAAAACACACACAGCTCTAATTGCTGAAAGAGCCCTCCTCAAAAAATTGCAAGGAGGATGTCAGATTCCAATCGCAGCTTATGGAGAAGTGGACGAGAAAAATATTAAATTAACAGCTATGGTTTCAAGTATTGACGGCAAACGATTTATTAAAGAATTTGACATCGCTTCTTTGAACAAAGCAGAACAGTTGGGACTTGATATAGCGGAAAAATTACTTTCAACCGGAGCTGATAAAATCATTCAAGAAACCCTGGAAATTGCTGCTAACGCCAAAACCGGTCAAAATTAAATTGTACCAAGTTTTTTTCGTTTAAGCTAAAATAACCCTTGACACAAGCATCAATAAAGGATTAACCTCTATCCTTAATTATGCGAAAGGAGTTAATAATCTTTAAAGAAAGGGGGCGATCATTTGACGAAATCTGATTTAATTAATGCGGTTCACGCAAATAGTGGATCTGAACTTAGTAAAAAACTAGTTGGAGAAATTATAGATTCTGCTTTTGAAAATGTCGGTAAAGCAGTAAAAAAAGATAAAAGATTTTCCTATCCTGACTTTGGCACTTTTACAGTTAGAAAAAGAAAGGCACGGATAGGCAGGAATCCTCAAACAGGTGAAAAAATTAAAATAAAAGCGAGCAAAACAGTAGGATTTAAACCGGCACCAAGTCTCAAGGGTTCTTTATAATTTTCATATAAAAAATATTTTTTATAAAAGCCAGCATGAATATCATGCTGGCTTTTTTTGTGACTGTTTTTTCAATAATTTCAATGAGTTGCATGATTTTTCCCTGTGATTTTGTCGATGCTCCGGGTCAGCCTTATATAGTCTTTAATGCTTAGCATCTCTCCCCGTAAATCAAAATTAATACCGGTTTCCAAGCTAACTTTTTTAAAATCATGATCTACAAGTGGAAGCTCTTTTAAGTTATTTCTTAACTTTTTTCTCCTATGTGAAAAAGCCAACTTCACAATCTGATGAAATAATTCGGGATTATCAAAATGCTCAAACAATTGCTTTTTAGGTTTTAGTTTAACTAAAGCAGAAAATACTTTTGGGGGCGGAGAAAATGATTCTGGAGGAATATTCATAAGAATTTCTATATTAAAATATAATTGGATAAATATGGACAGGGAGCCATAATCTTTTGTCCCGGGCGAGGCAACCAATCTTTCAGCCACTTCTTTTTGTAGCATAAAGATCATTTTAGAAAACCTTTCCCGGTAGTTTATTAAACGCGTAATAATTCTTGTCCCTATACTATAAGGAAGATTGCCGATTACCTTGATTCTTTCAGAAAAATTTGAGAGATCATATTTTAGAAAATCCTCATGAATCAAGCTAAGATGTTGGGCTTTAGAAAACCGCCTTTCCAAGTAACGAACCAACTCATCATCAATTTCTATTGCAATAACTTTTCGGGCATGTTGCAAAAGTATAGAGGTTAAAATGCCTTTACCCGGTCCAATTTCCAGCACGGTCTCATTGCGCCTGATGTCCGCAAATGAAACAATTTTTTCTGCAACCCGTTCATCCTTCAAAAAATGTTGCCCATATTTTTTTCTTTTTTTATGTTTCACAATCTTTATCATAGTTTAAAGTAACAGGGTTCACATAGTTTGATACACTATAACAATTATGCTATCATGTGAACTTAAACAAAAAGGAGGAAAAAATGCAGGCAGATCTGGTTTTTGTCATGGTGGTTTTTTCTATTCTTGCTATTATATTTGTAATTAGTAGACTGAACCGGGCTATTAAGCTGCTAAATAACAGGGTTAACATGCATTCAGGCACATTAAAAAAAATGAAGAAGGAGATAAAAGAGGGAGGTGTATCATTTGACGAGGATGACGCCATTAAGCGTATCCTCGACAGCGAATTCAAATAAACCCCATTAGAATTTCGCGCAGGCATTATACCTCGTCCCATTTGATAAGTTGTAAAAAGTGCCTACAAGTCAGATTCCCGCTAAAATCATGCGGGAATGACAAACAAGCAGCATTCGCGAGGATAACAAAAAAGGCAGTGATGACGACCAATGACAAATACCAAATCTCAAATAAACTTCAAAACTCAACATACTAATGACCAATAACCAAAAGTGTCTTTCCCTCACTCCCAGCATGTCATTCCCGCATGATTTTAGCGGGAATCTATAAACATTAAAATTTCTATGCATTAATTTAACTGATTTAAATCCTTAACTTTAGCTCGTTTTAGTCTGTTAATAATATTAGTGTTTTTTATGGCAGAAAAATTCTAAATGTGCATCAGGGCGGCAGTCCTTTTTGGTTCCGGCCCCTGGCAGGTTTAGGCGCTTTAAACTTCAGTTCACTTCTTTATTCCTCCACCCTATTAAAGCTGAAACAGATTTGCGCGGTATCATCAAATACGATTCCGATATGGAAACCCCTATCCGTCTTGCCCCGGTCAGTTCTAATATCTCTTTTTGTGATTCAACAGGCCAATCTCCGTAACCGGCGCTATATCTTTTTTTGGGAATAAAACCTGCTTTTGTTATCACCTGAGAAATTTTTTGATTTACGGCCTCTGCCATATATTCCGCCATCCAGTTTCCAACATGCTCCAAATAAAATGCCCCGGAGGGGTTATCTGTCTCCATTTCAGCCACGCGTCCTTCAAGTTGAGGGCCGATAGTCGACACAAAAAGTGAACAATATTCACAATCTTTCAATATACCAGCTATCTTTTTACTGTTGATAAGGGTTTTGCTTTTGTCGAGAATTACTTTATTTTCGGATATATCTTTAATTTGGAATGTGCAATAACACGCTTTTCCACTGATTAACCCATAAGCCACACCAATAATATTTTTTAGCTCTTTTTCGAGCCTGTTTTCAGCCGGATCATCCAGGTTTTTTTTCGCGGGAATTCGCAATTCTCTCAATACCCTCTTTTCATCAATTTCAAACGCAATATTCATTATATCAGATGTATGATTCATGTATCGAATCATACACTTGACAACGTTAACGATAAATATTATGAACTTAGATTCCCGCTTTCGCGGGAATGACAAAAAACGAATGCGGGAATGACTATTTCTGCAATAATGAATTAGCTAAAGTCTTTATTATAATGTTATTTTCAGATATAATATAGTCCATGTTAGATTGTAGTTTTTTCTTGAAGGAAAAATGATATGATACAAAAAGATAAAATAGATACTTCTCAACAACAGAAAACACGCTTTGAAGAAGAAAAAGGGATCAAAATAATTAAGTACACAATGCTGGGAATTGGAACTATTTCCTTTATTGTTGGTCTAATTCGGCAATGGCCTGTATTAGGAAAGGGGTATATGGCCTTCATTGAAGGAAAAGGGTACATGGCCCTGATTATGGGCCTTATCATTATAATTCTGGGATTTTCAGTCAGGCTGTTTGTTATTGATGATTTTGACGACGAATCAGAGCAACCTTTAGAGACAAAAACCGAAAAATAGAAATAAAATTTAATAGAACGCGTATTTTTGCAGATAACGTTGTGCAGATGTTTTTTTTTGAGAGGATAGCTCCGCAAAGAATCTAAAATGGGTCACGATAAACTATGCGAGGCTTTTTAAAATAATTTTGTTTCCGGGACATTGGCATAATCCCTGAATTTATAATGTTCGATGCCAGTTTGTTTGCAATTAAAGATTGGTTTGATTACCTAACAGAATAATCCTTTTATCTTTATTGAATAACTTTATAGATGCTAATGTGTATTTTAAATAAGCACTATTCTCATAAGGGATAAATATTATACGTGCATGCATGTTATTTTTACATTTTTTTTTTTTTACTTACAAAAGTAATTATTTTTGGCGTAATTTTATTTTATTTTTATATTTTTTAAATAGTTCTTTCTCTTTTTTATTAAAATCCAAATCTTTTTTCTTCAGTTTTGAATATTGATTAACATCCTTAAAGAATTTATCATCTCTAAAGTCTTTAAAGAATATTTTGGGAGGGATAGGATGTTTAAACAATCCTCCATTGAAACCAAATAATTTTACAGGGAAATCACTTCCTTTATCCAAATCATTAAACAGTCCAACCAGTACATTTGAAATATTTGTAGAGTTAGAAGAAAATAAATGAATATTATCTAATGTTTTCAATCTTGTTTTTCTTTCGCTTTGTATTTGTTTAATTTTACTAAAAATATCCTCCAATGTCAAAGTTTGTTTGGTGATTTTAGGAAAATATTTTATAAGTGTTTTTTCACTGACACCTTTTATCCCTTTAATGTTATCACTATTATCACCAGCAATAATTTTAATTAATTTTAAATTATTGTGGTGATGATAAAAATAATCTTTATAATTCTAATCATTTACTA
>CBDUII010000031.1:0-14075 GCA_965367285.1 uncultured bacterium | reverse complement strand
GATTATATGGCAAATAATAGCCTTTGTCAAATTTTACCCATATTTATGTCGCAGATCCGCAATTTATTGATAGATTGACAATGTAGCCTCAAAATATTATAATTGTAGCCATATCTATATTATGGAGGATTGTAATATGACAAATGTAGGGATTCGGGAACTTAAAGACCATTTGAGCAGCTATGTGAAAAAAGTAAAAAAAGGGGGGATTATTACCATTACAGAAAGAGGAAAAGCTGTGGCGGAAATCATTCCTGTAAAAGAGAAAAATGACGAGAAAAAACTGGCTGATCTTGTCAGAGAGGGTAAAATAAACTGGGGAGGAGGAGAAAAACCAGGGGGATTAGAAAATCCACCTAAAATCAAAGGCAAAACCGTTTCTGAAATCGTAAGAGAAGACAGAAGATGATTCTCTATCTTGAAACAAGCAGCCTTGTTAAGCTTTATGTAGAAGAAGAAGGGTCTAAAGCAGTAAAAAGGTTGCTGCAGGAAGCGGATTCCATCGTAACTTCCGCTCTTTCTTATGTGGAGGCAAAATCCGCATTTTCCAGAAAAAAACGGGAGGGAGGAATAAGTAAAAGAGACCACAGGAAAGTAATGGAACTGTTTAACGTTGAGTGGGATGGATATTTTCATGTTGAAGTATCAAAAGATATCTGTATAGAGGCAGGAGCATTGGCCGAATCTTATCCACTGAAGGCCTATGATGCTGTGCACCTGGCGTCATATATGTACGTGAAGAAAAGAATTGACGCAGAGATAAAGTTCTCTTCTTTTGACAATGCTCTCAATAGAACGGTGCATACTCTCATGAGTCACAAGAAAACTTAAGAGTGAAAACCTTAACCTATCCTTCATGCATATCAGTTAGCAGCGATCAATTGTCAATGAACAGTTAGCAATGTAATTGCAGAGTTAAGAGCGAATTGCATATATCAGATTGCAGATTTCAGGGATTTAAAGGCAGCTGTCAGCGGTCAGGGATCGAAAGACATGGGTCAGTTGTCAGGGATCAGGTGACAGTAAACAGAAGACAGTAAGCGGAGTACGGAAGGCAGATTAATATAATTCTCTGCGCTCTTTGCGTGCTCCGCGGTAAAAAGGTTTTTAAAAAATCATAAAAAATCTGCGATAATCTGCGTCCAAATATTTCCTCAGCGGTCTCCGCGTCCTTGCGCCCGAAGGAAGTGCCCTTGGGGTACGGTAAAACTAAGTATCGGTAAATAAATAGAATCTGCTCCCTGCTCCCCGACCACTGACACCCGATTTGGGGGTTTAATAATTCTATAAAAATGATAAACTAACATCCTTTGTCGCATGAATATGTATTTAAAAGGAGAAAAACTTTTTGAGTAAAAAATATCAAATAGCTGTTCTGCCAGGGGATGGTATTGGGCCGGAGGTGGTTCGCGAAGGGTTAAAAATATTGTCTGCTGTGGCAGACAGGTTTGCCTTTTCTTTTGACCTTAAAGAAGGAATGGTTGGCGGAGCGGCTATTGATAAATATGGGGAGCCGTTGCCTCAAGCTTCCCTTGATCTGGCTAAAAACGCGGATGCAGTTATTTTGGGAGCTGTGGGAGGACCAAAATGGGAGAATCTCGATTATAAAACCAGACCGGAAAGAGCGCTCCTGGGACTAAGAGATAAGTTAGAGCTATATGCTAATTTACGCCCGGCGAAAGTGTTTTCTACTTTAATCGATGCTTCAAGTTTAAAGAGAGAAGTTATTGAAAATACTGATATTATGATTGTCAGGGAATTGGTCGGGGGGATTTATTTTGGAAAGCCCAAAGGGATTGAAAAATTAGAAGATGGAAGTGAGAGAGGGGTTAATACTCTTGTTTATACGACACCGGAAATAAAAAGAATCGCGAAAATGGCTTTCGAAGTCGCTTCCAAAAGGAAGAAAAGGGTTCTTTCTGTTGATAAAGCGAACGTACTGGAAAGCACTGAATTGTGGCGGAAAGTGGTGACTGAAGTCCACGCGGAATATCCGGATATAGAACTATCTCACATGTACGTGGATAATTGCGCTATGCAATTGGTAAGAGATCCGAAGCAATTTGATGTTATTGTAACAACGAACATGTTCGGGGATATTTTAAGTGATGAAGCTGCCATGCTGACCGGTTCTATCGGGATGCTTCCTTCTGCGAGTATAGGGGGAAACAATGGGATGTATGAACCTATTCACGGCAGCGCGCCGGATATCGCCGATCAAAATATAGCAAACCCCATTGCTACGATTATGTCTGTCGCAATGATGTTAGAATACTCGTTTGATATGAATGAGGCGGCAGAAATGATTGAAAACGCTGTTAATAAAATTCTGCAAAATGGTTATAGAACTAAAGATATTATGGATGCCAGCGGAAAACTGGTGGGGACAAAGGAAATGGGCGATTTGATTTTGAAAGAAATAAGTTAAAAGATTTAAGAATTTTTTGACAGGATTTACAGGATTGACTGGATTAAGATAGGTTTAATAATCATGTTTATCTTGTTAATCCTGTCTAATTTACTAATGTAAGTTATGAAGAAAAAAGAAAAATATAATGTGGCTGTTGCAGGAGCGACAGGAGTTGTAGGAAATGCCCTGATCGAGATACTCGAGGAGCGCAATTTTCCGGTGGACAATCTATTGTTGCTTGCATCGGAGCGATCAGATGGAAAACTAATGAAGTTTCACGGCGAATCTATTGCCGTACGAATATTGACCCATGATTCATTTAAAGGGGTTGATATCGCGCTCTTTTCCGCCGGGGCAGCAATAAGCAAAAAATTTGCTCCTTCGGCAGTAAAGGCGGGTGCTGTGGTTGTCGACAACACCAGCGCGTTTCGTATGCAGGATGACGTGCCGTTAGTGGTGCCGGAAGTAAACCCTGAAAAAATTAAAGAGCATCATGGGATTATCGCGAACCCGAACTGTTCTACCATTCAAATGGTAGTTGCTTTAAAACCGATCTATGATAAAGTCGGCATCAAAAGAATTGTTGTTTCCACCTATCAGGCAGTATCAGGATCAGGAAAAAAGGCGATTGAAGAGCTTTCAATTCAAACTCAAGATGTTTTAAATTCCAAACCCGTGGTTTGTTCTGTTTATCCGTATCAAATCGCTTTCAACTGTTTGCCGCATATCGATGTTTTTCTGGAAAACGGATACACAAAAGAAGAAGTAAAAATGATTAATGAAACAAAAAAAATTATGGGGGACGAGGATATTGCTATAACAGCTACCACTGTTAGAGTTCCTGTTTTTTCAGGACATTCTGAGTCAGTAAATATTGAAACGGAAGATAAAATTTCTGGAGAGGGCGTCAAAAAGCTTCTGTCTAACGCTCCTGGCATAATAATGCTTGACGATCCTGATGAATCGGAATATCCTGTAGCTATTCAAGCTGCCGGGAAAGATGAGGTTTTTGTAGGGAGAATCCGGGAAGATAATTCTATAGAAAAAGGGATAAACCTCTGGGTTGTTTCGGATAATATCCGAAAAGGAGCGGCTTTAAATGCTGTGCAAATTGCGGAATATTTGATTGATTAAGCCAAATAATTTTTTCTGAAATTATTATGATGCAAAAAGAGAAATTCGTAAGGACAGTAAAAGCAGTTTCTTTTATGGAAGAACTGATAGAAAAGATTTTATCGTCATCGGATGCAGATTCCATTGGTTTTATAAAAAAGCATCAGAATATTTTTAAAACCAATTATTTGCCAAATAATTATCATAAAAAGGTTAGTCTCAGCCTTGATGACTTAATAGATGAAGATGAATATCAAATATTATCCCGCAGGCCAATTTATTTTAAAGAAGGCCTTACCCATCTGAAGCTGCTTCTCTTAATATCCTCAGAAAATAAGATTAAAAATTTTTATAAAAAGATCCAAAATAAAAAAATTGCCGATCCTGATAATCCGGACCATGCCGAAATAGCGGATATATTAAACCGGTATCTTTCTAATCCGAAAAGGAGGGAAAACAAACCTTCACCCAAGGTCAATTTAGAATTATTAAAGAATTTAAAGCAAATGACGACTGACAGCATGAAAAAAAACTATCTAACATTAATTAATTCGAAAAAAGAATATCGTCATTACACGGAAAAGGCCAAAATCTTATCCGTTCAGTTTAAGAATAAGTTAAAAGAAAAGTATGCAGTTGAGAACGAAGTTCTTAAGATTAATGAAGAAAATGAAAGAATTAATGCCCTGAAAAAATCAGTATTTGCCGGAAAGAAAAAATTACGAAACCTGAAAAAAAGGATAGATTTATTTTCCAGATATATTGACCTCGAATTAAAAGAGAAGCTCATGTTGAAATTTGCCCCAAAAGCTGTGGGAAAAGGAAAAGTAAAATATGCTGAGCTGCTTGAGTGTTTTAAAGATCAGAAGGTGGAGGTAAAAAGCATTTGGAAAGAAATTCAAAAGTTTTCAAATAACAGAAGTGAGGTTAATGAAAAATATTCAAATATATCGGAAGCACTTTAACAATTAGAACGCAGCCTTGAAAATGACATTTCTTACAAGGACAGCTTGATAAAAGAAATCAAATCATTAAATACATATGCAGAATATCTTGACCTTGAACAGCAGGAAAAGACTAAAAAAAATGAAGACAAATCAAGTATTTCTTTAAATGAGAGTAATCAGGGAAAAAATAAATACAAGCAGTTGGCGGAGAGTTATAAGAAGCAAAAAACTGAGGTGAATAGCATTTTGGACGAGATTCAAAAGTTCACCAGCATAAGAAATGAGATTTATAAAAAATACTCAGACATATCGGACGAACTGCTGCAGCTCGAGCACAACCTGAAAAATGACACTACTTATAAAGACAGTCTGGGAAAGGAAGTCAGATTACGGACTTGCAAGATTAAGGATCAGCAATCTGAATTGCAGTATATGGATAAAATATCTGATTCTTACCATAGCCTGGAATCATGTATTCTCATAGAGTCAAACCGCACGAAAAGATCTTTAGAAATTCAAAGTAAGATTACAGGGAGATACAAGGCAAGCAACGACCGCATCCAGTATGATTTTGATTTTAATAGAGATAAATATGAAGAGCATTTTTCTGACATTCATTTGGAAACGGAAAGTCTGTGTAAAAATCTTGATTCAATTCATCGAAAAAACAAAAAAATATTAAAACATGGGGATAACCTTGCGAACAAGATATTAAAGGATAAGAAATGGCATGAAAATATAAAAAGTGAGTTGTTAGATGAACTTTTACCTAAGAGAGCTGTGAAGCTTCGAAAAAAAATATCAAAAAATGGAAGGCTACTAACAAAAAAAAAGAATCGTATTAATGAATTTGAAGAAGCTCTATCCGCTGTCAGAAAAGAAAAAGACGATAAACTGTTTTCCTTGAAAGAAAAAGGAGATCAGCGCAATACATTAATAGCTAAATGGCAGATATTTGTTGAACTAACCAGAGAAAAGATTTTTGATAACGAAAATCTATTAATGGATGTTTATGAAAAATTAATCGGTTTGAGAATCGATTTAGCAACAACTTATGAAGTGTTTGAAATTTCTTGTGTGTACAATGATAAAGTTTTAAAAACGATTCTTGATATCCATACAGATATTGAGGATATGCTTAAAAATATTTTACTGGAAATACAAAGCACGAGGAAATCTTTAAAAAGCGAGGAAAGAAATGTAATCCTGTATATAAAAGAACAACAAGGCATTAAAGAAAAATATAAGGAGTTCTGCGGCAAGTTTAATGGAGCATACTTTAGCAGGGGAGATATAGAGGTTCTTATCTATCAAAATGCCGATTTAGAAAAAAAATTGAATGAGCTTTGTTTGAAAGATACTCTGAGCAATGACAGACGAAAGGTTGCCTTTGAAATTTCAAATCATGCAAAGCGCTTTAAAGATAAGTTGAATAGCAAGTCAGACAACATTAAATCCAGAAAAAAATTGCTTCACCTTGTTCCCCAATTGAAAAGCATTGAATCTTTTCCTCTTCTTCAAACAGGAGTGGTAGTTTTTTTTATATTAAGTTTTTTTTCTTATCTTCTGATATATAACACAAATAATATTTATGATAATAAAAGAAATTTACTCGCATTTAATCTCGAAGCGGATAATGCGGGTAATGACAAATTAATAGATGAGATGGATATCTTATCAAATATACCGGACTATAAAGAAAAAATTAATCAGTTTGATGAAAATAACTCTGAAAAATTCATCGATATAGAAAAAGTAAATATATTATCGAGTAATTCTCTGAATATCCTTCCTTCTCCATTGCTTCCGGAATCAAATCAGGAGGCTATAACAGACGATGTAAAAGAAATGGAAAGGATCAGTACTCTCTGGACGAATTATGTTGATATCTTCGATGACCTCCGTTTTGCCAGCCCAATAAATGCTTTTCGGCTTTTTGAAATAATGATGAACAGGCAAGCGGTAGACCTTACTCTTATGGACAGCATTCAGCTCCTCTACTCAATAAGGAGAGTATTGAAGTCGGAAGAAGGATTTTTTTTTGACAGGCTGTTTCATGACTTTATCAAATTCGGTTATGAGAAAAAGGAAGCTGCTGCAAATATTCTTCATAATAATAGGCTTATAGAGAAAATTTATAATAAAAATATACATTATGTATTTAAAGGGAGGTTTAAGCCAATTGCAATGCTTGAGAAAATGCCTATAGAAGATTTTGAAAAAATGATAGTTCCATATATCATTACCAACTATAAAGCATTTGCAAAGTTTAAAAATATTTCTGTTCCTGAAAATATCAATACTTATGCCAAAAATTTAGCGCAGGATATATATATTTGCGCAAAAAAGTTTCGTGTGCCAGTTACTTCCTTGCTTACAATTGCTCATCAGGAATCTTTTTTTATAAATCTGCTTGGGGATAGAGGTAAATCAGCAAGCCCATTTCAAATCTACAACCCTACAAAACAGCTTATTTTAAAAAATATGAGGCGTGATGGATTCAGGATACCTGTCAGGGTTTCCAATCTGGAAAATCATGTTACCTTTGCCACTTTTATTGCTGCCTATCATTTTGCCAATCTTATTAAGAATTACGCGCGTCCAATAATAGACCCCATTTCTCATAAACCTACAGCGTTAATAGTGAATTTAAAGAAAAGCACTAAATTCTATAACGGTGGGAAGCATTATGCTAAAAAGGTACTGCTGAAGCAAAACAAACTGGATAGCTATTTAAAATATAAAATGAATAGGATGCCTGTGACTTCATAGCCGAATAACAACTTTTTGGGGAGGTTATTAACCATGGACAAGAAAAAAACATTTGAAGAGGAAAAACTTAATGTTGATACAAATCAGTCCATAGATATTTCAGAATTCAAGGATATTCTTAGAGCTGCCACACAGGAAAGAAAGAATTTACAAATTCTTCTTGAATTTCTCGATAAAAAGTGAGATGAGTTCTCTGAAAAAAAAGTTTTGCTGGATAGAGTAGAAAAAACAATACCTAAAATGGACAGTCATTTAATAAATATCGAAAGGAAATTTGGCGAAATACAAAAAGTTGAAACTAAGATGAAGGAGATTAAAACGGCATCCAAGGAAGTAAGTTCTATATATAGTACCACCAGACGTGATATCGATAATTTAAACCTGTTGTCTGAACACGTAAATCGGAAAATTAAAGATTTAACGCAACAGAGAACATTAGTCGAGAAGGCTAATGAAGAAGCCGGACGTCTCAATGTATTAATATGGGACATGGAATCAAAAATGAAAAAACTGACTGAAGAAAACAAGCTGGTTAAAAAATCGGAAAAAAATATTGGAAAATTGGAGCACATGTTAGACAGCATTTCCGAGCAGGTTCAGGAAGTTGTTTCTTATAAACAAATAATGAAAAGTACTTCGCAGAAGATTGGGGAGTTGAAATTCCTGGCAAGCGAAATTGAACTGAAGAGCCATGATCTGAGACGTGAAAGTGAGGATATTGAAGCGAATATCGGGGAAGCGTGAAAGTTGCAGGAGCTTATTAATCAGTTGAAAGAGGGAATTAATGAAGGGATGAAAAAGCAAGCTGTTGTCGTAGAGACAAAAAAAATGTTAGATACTTTTTCAATGGAAATAGCCGAACTGAAAATAGAATCAAGAAATGTAACTATTAAAAACGAAATGATAAAAAAAATCAGTAACAGACTTAGAGAACTCGATGCTCAAGCCATAGATGTTGAATCAAAAATTCAACAGATCAAAGATGAAAAATCTACCGTGGATAAAATTGAAGAGAGAATAAACAGGCTCAATTCTTTCATGGTTAATAATCTTGGGAATAAGATGAAAATTTTAAAAGAGGAAATGAAGATTATTGACAGTGTAAGGCAAGTTATGGATCGATTTAATACGTTGGCTGAAGAGGGAGAAAAAAGAATCGCTCATTTCGATCAATCTCTAAAAATAATTGAAGATGTAGAAACCAGACTGAAAAAAATTAATAAGATAAATGATGGAACAACTAAGAAATTAGAAGAAGTTTTGTTAAAGGAACAAACTGTCCATCAAATTGAAAAGAAAATCTCCGATTTAAGCAATATGGTCATTAGCATTGACATTAAAATGGAAAACCAGTTGCAGCGAAAATCATTGGTGGAAGGATTAGAAAAAAAATTGGACGGTTTAAATTATCATTTAGGTGAAACAGATATTAAGATGAAAAGTATTTCAAAGAAAATTATTTTTCTCGAACAGGCGGATAAAAAAATAGAGGATTTGAGAAATTTGGTAAAAGAAATTGACGAAAAAATTCTTGATGCCGCAAAAGAGAAGATGTCTATTGATGACCAGGAAAGAAGAATGAATCACCTTTCATCTAAACTCAATATTATTGAAGACGGTGTGAATATTAAATTAAAAGATATACAGGAAGGACAGGCTGAGTTGGCTAAAATCGGCATGTATAAAGAAGACTTTGAAAAATCTATTTCATTATTAGATGTGAAACTGGAAGAAATTAGAGAGAAGTCACATCAAGTAAAGCAAACCGATCTAAAAATCAATGAACTGGATAATGTGGTCAAGAATGTTGATCTGAAAATAGAAATTCTTAAAGATTATGAAGAAAGCATGAATTCGGCTGAGAAAAAGATGTCCTCCCTGTCTTACATGATGGAAACTATATCAAATAAAATGGCCTATATGAAGGAGAAAGAAGAGATGCTTAAAAATGCATTCAAAGAACTTGGCACCCTGAATATTTTAATTCAAGAGATGAAATCTGAAAAGGATAAGATTCTTAAAGAAAAGGGAAAAATGGATAAAGTCACCAGTAATATAGGCGAATTAAATAAAATCATTGAAGATGCTGATTCAAGAATTCATGAACTAACAATGAAGATTAACTTAATTTCAAAACTGGAAAAGCGTATAAATGATCTGAATTTAATGGCTGAAGACGTTAATGTTAAAATTAAAAACTTGAAAAATGAAGAATACATAATAAACAGAGCTGGAAATCAAATAGCGGAATTAAAGTTTTTGTTAGGAAAGATGGAGAAAAAATAAAAGCAAAAGTTCAGCCAAAGCTGAGCCTGGCTTAAATAATCGCAGGAACGCTGAATAGGTAGAATTGTTTTGGTATGGGTAAAATTGGAGTTATCGGGGGAAGCGGTCTTTATGAAATGGAGGCGCTTAAAGGTAAAGAATCTGTTAAGATTGATACTCCCTTTGGTTTCCCTTCTGATAAATACATAACCGGCAGCCTGAATTCAAAAGAAGTGGTTTTTTTGCCAAGGCATGGCTGTGGACATAGGATATTACCTTCCGAATTAAATTTTAAAGCCAATATTTATGGGATGAAAGTCTTGGGTGTGGACCGAATCCTTTCTGTAAGCGCTGTGGGCAGTTTAAAAAAGGAGATTGCGCCCGGAGATATTGTCATTCCATTTCAATTTTACGACCATACCAGGTTCAGGGCAAGTACGTTTTTCGGTAATGGCATTGTCGGTCATTTGCCTTTCGCTGATCCAATCTGCCTCGATACCGCGGATATTGTGTTTAAGGCGTCACAAAAAGCAGGCGCTAAAGTACACAAAGGCGGTACCTACATTTGTATTGAAGGGCCTCAATTTTCAACACGAGCGGAATCCAACATTTATAGAAGCTGGGGAATGGACATTATTGGAATGACTAATGTAAATGAAGCGAAATTGGCGCGGGAAGCGGAAATTTGCTATACAACTATTGCGCTTTCGACAGACTATGATTGCTGGTACGAAGAGGAGGAAAGTGTGACCGCTGCATCGGTTGTAGAGGTTATTAAAAAGAATGTACAAATGGCTCGAAAAATTATAGCTGAAAGTGTTGCCATGATACCTGAAAAAAGAGAATGTCCATGTGTCAATATGTTGGAGAAGGCTATTCTTACAGACCCGAATATTATTACGGATAATATTAAGAAAAAATTAGAACCAATTATAGGAAAATACCTTAAATGACCACAAAATCAGAAACACTGTTTTGTGAAGCGCAAAAATTTATTCCGGGTGGGGTGAACAGCCCGGTTAGAGCATTTAAATCAGTCGATATGTCGCCGCTTTTTATTAAAAAGGCGTCAGGCCCAAAGATAATTGATGTAGATGGTAATGAATATATAGATTATGTTGGATCATGGGGACCCCTTATACTTGGACACGCACATGGAGAAGTTATTAAAGCTCTTAAAAATGCCTTATCAAACGGTACCAGCTATGGCGCGCCAACTGAAATAGAAACACAATTGGCCAAACTGGTTATTCAGGCTGTTCCCTCTATTGAAATTGTAAGGATGGTGAACTCAGGAACCGAAGCAGCCATGAGCGCTATCAGGTTAGCCCGTGGATATACCAGGAGAGAGAAGATAATCAAATTTGAAGGATGCTACCATGGGCATGTTGATTGTTTGCTCGTTAAGGCAGGTTCAGGAGCTTCCACACTTGGAATTCCAGACAGTCCAGGGATTACTGAAAATCTGGCAAAGCTGACAATAACTCTTCCCTTTAATAATGTTGAAAAGGTGAAAGAATGCTTTCAAAAAGAAGGAGATCAAATTGCCTGCATTATCTTAGAGCCCATTGCCGGTAACATGGGAGTCATCCCCCCTGAAAAAGGATTTCTTGAAGGTTTAAAAAAAATTACGGAACAATATAAATCAATTTTAATATTTGATGAAGTCATGACAGGTTTTCGGGTAGCTTTTGGTGGAGCCCAGCAGCTTTACGGAATTACTCCGGATTTGACTTGTTTGGGTAAAATTATTGGTGGAGGCCTTCCAGTTGGCGCCTATGGAGGAAAGAAGAAAATAATGGACTACATTGCTCCGGTTGGTCCTGTTTATCAGGCAGGGACATTATCAGGGAATCCATTAGCCATGACAGCAGGGGTGACAACCCTTAACCTTATTTCGCGGAATGGATTTTATGAAGACATCTATCAAAAAGCTGAGTATCTTTGTTCCGGGTTGAAATCTCTTGCTGAAGAAAAAGGGCTTCCTGTCTATTTTACAAGAGTGGGTTCGATGTTTTCCGTGTTTTTTACAGATAACCCGGTAAAAAACTATCAGGATGCAAAAAAATCAAACCTGACAATGTTTACAAAATATTTCCAAAATATGCTGAATAACGGTATCTATCTTGCCCCATCCCAGTTTGAAGCCGGTTTTATATCTTCAGCACATACACAAGAAGACCTCGATAAAACTCTTAGTGCAGCTCGAAAATCGTTTAAAAGTATTTAGCAGTAAAGCCGCAACCTTCAGGTTGCGCTGTTATGAGACACTAAGGGCCCGCGAAAAAACAACTTTACAATCTTTATAAAAAAAATCTCAACAAATGGTTGCTACCTATATTTCCTCAATTTGGCATAATGGTATAGTTCCACTTTGGCATTTTTTTACGTGTTTTAATTGGAATCAGATTAAAATCTTCAGAGGAAATCATTTTATTATATTGGAGGTCGGGAATTTCTGCTTATCTTCGTTTCTCTCTCATAAATCCTCAACTTTTACATATACTTGTTGATGATAAATTTAAAGAAGGTTTGTAGTCTTCACATAGGATAGTTTTTTTATTTTCGCTGGAATTCTGAATAAAGCGCGTTTAGGCTTTGTTCCCAATCCTTTTTTATCTTCCCTTCTCTTTTTTTTTGCCGATAGCAGCTTTTCCGACCCTACTGGATCAAATTTAAAACAAATCGATTTTTCCCCATGTTTCAAGAAGTCGATAATAAGATTGATCGAATGCCGGTTCAATTTTTCGATATAAGCCTTGTCCACATCCCATCTGGATTTTTTTGAGACCAGCGCTATTGCCTTTTGCCAGACGGCAAGATCGCTCAGTTTGACAGAGTTGAAAAAAAATTTCTTTTTCATCTTGAATGACACCAGTTTTTTTTTCACCATCTTCTGCAGAAAGTCGTCATTATGAAGATTGTGCTTCTCAATAACTGTCCGCGCAGTCTTCCAGAACATTTTGTTTATTAATTCGTCTGAGCGGGATTCCCAATATATATGCCCGAACCGCTTAGTGGAACTTGTCAGATAAAGTTGATTCGGCACATAGAAATTATGAGAAATTATATCCGCGGCAAGATGAGAAAGATAGCCGTAGACAAAAGCGGTTGTATTGTCTGAGTCAGTCCTCAAGAGCATTTTCATCCCTACAGACCAGTTGTGGCAATGATCATATCTTTTCTTTACCCCTTTTCCGATAAAAATATCCGCGCTTATACAGCCGTACAAATAATCGTATGGGAATGTTTTTAATATTGCGGCTATGTTTGGGGCAATAAGGTTCAGGTGTTTAAGGATATAGGTTCCCTGAGAAATGTGAAGGCCAACCCCCCAGGCAAAGGCGTTTTCAGGAGTCAAGAGAACACCAAAGAAGCAAACAATAATGAATAAAAGAGTTTTCATTAAAGCATTTCTACTTATTCTTCTGATACTTCACCCACGCCTCAAACATTTTATTGATAACTTTAAAATCAGCTTTGCTGTCAATATCCAGCGCCGCCCCTCCGTAGGTTGTCTCTGCAATATATAAATTTGTTCCGAGAATTCTGCTGACAATACCCGTAACCTTGCTCAGTGTTAAAAATGAACTGATTTTCCCGGAAACTTCAACAAATCCAATTTTGCGGAAGAAAAGCGTGGCCAGGATAAGGATATAAAAAAAAGCGGCTTCTTTAATCCCTTTCAAACAAATTACCTTGATGAACAATTTCCAAACATTTCGCAACTTTCGCTGATAGCGCAGTTCATACATGTCCAGAAGCCTGTATCTATTGGCAATCTTAAATGGTTTGAGCATATTAAGGTTATTGAGGCGGTATTTATTTTCTTTAAATGGAAGAACAGCCAGCCTGATACCTTTACTCCCTTTTCTCGACGTAAAATGTGAGAGGGTTTTTTCCGATACAACCCCCACATAATAATCAAACAGGCTTAAATCGCAGTTGGAAATAAATTCACTGATTTCATCCGGGATAAGAATGGGGGTATCTCCCGCGACAACCAGGACTGCCATTTCTTTTTGTTCCGGAGAGACTTCCATTCCTGCCGTATAGTTGGGCAACATATCAAGAAAGGCGGTCCACACGTTATCGACAATGTTATCTTTTTGCGAAACTACCTTTACAGTTTTAGGCCCTTGACACTCTTTGGAATGTTTTTTAAGAAGGGAATTAATCTCCTCCATGGGTCCTACAATCCTGATTTTTCCAATAGACTTTACTTTCTGGAGTGCCGCGAGTACCCGGATGAAAGATGGAATTCCATTGATTTCTAATAGAGACTTATTTTTTCCAAAAACACTTTTTGCGCCGCGCCTGTCACCGACGAGCAATATCGCGTTATGAAGCACCATATATAATATTACACTGTAGAAACTTCTTTTTTCATGTTCTGGCCTCAAGCCTTCGGGTTGGTTTTCTTCCGAATTGTGGTTGCGGCAACTTGCCGCTTTATGCAACCTATTTTTAAAATTAATACACCTGATAATGAATACAGGAGATGCGAGGATAACTGTAGTTGCAAAACTCCTCCACTCCATGGACTGACAAGAAAAATAAAAAGTATC
>CBDUII010000030.1:0-14102 GCA_965367285.1 uncultured bacterium | reverse complement strand
ATGAGGAGGGTTAGAATAGCTAATTGAGCTATTCTGCCTTTACTCTACTGAGCTTATTTCAAATTCAAGAAGTTTTTTAAAAGGTCTTTACCTGTCTCTGTCATAATAGACTCAGGATGGAATTGAATTCCTTCCAGGATATATTTTTTATGACGAATTCCCATGACTTCATTATCTTCGGATTCCGCGGTAATTTCTAAATCAGAATGCAAGGTATCTTTCTTTATTACAAGTGAATGGTAACGCGTTGCTTTAAAGGGGACAGGTAAATTCTCAAAAATTGTTTTCCCATCATGTTGGATTATAGAAGTCTTCCCATGCATTAATTTTCCGGCATGTACGATTTTAGCTCCAAAGGCGTATCCGATAGACTGGTGCCCAAGGCAGACCCCGAGGATCGGAATTTTTCCGGCAAATGCTTTAACTAAATTCACAGAAATTCCCGCTTTTTCAGGGGTACCCGGCCCAGGAGAGATCACGATTTTTTCCGGTTTAATTTCCTCTATTTCTTGTATTGTTATTTTATTGTTACGGAAAATCTGTATATCTGCCCCAAGTTCTCCCAGATATTGCACCAGGTTATAGGTAAAGGAATCGTAATTATCGATCATTAGTATTTTTTGCTCACGGATTTTCACGGATTTATTTTATATATTTTTTTAAATCATTATCATATGCTTTTCGTATACTTTTTCTAAAAAACCATAACCAAAAATATTATAAACTTTAAAAAATATTTTAATGATTTTTTCAGTTAACTCTTCGTGTTTTATCTTTTATCCGTGTTTATCTGTACTACAAATCTGTAAAAGTGTGTTTTTTTAGCACAATTTTTGTTGGGCAACGGGCGGCAGCCCATTTGGTTGTGGCCCTGCCACTCTGCGTAATCCGTGAGCTATTTCAAAAAGTAATTCTACAATCCCTTTTCCGCCATTTCTATTGCTTTTAACAATGCCTTTCCTTTATTTATTGTTTCCTCGTATTCTTTATCCGGATCGGAATCAGCCACAATACCTGCTCCAACACCAAGATAAGCCGTATTGTTTTGTATAACAAGGGTTCTAATTGCTATAGCAGTATCCATATTTCCTGAAAAACTAAAATAACCAACCGCGCCTGCATAAGGCCCTCGCCGGGTTGGCTCCAACTCATCTATAATTTCCATAGCCCTGATTTTTGGAGCGCCTGAAACCGTTCCAGCCGGGAATGTAGCTCTCAGCACGTCATAAGGGTCATTTCCCTTTTTTAAAGTCGCTTTGACATTGGAAACTATATGCATGACATGGGAATATCTTTCGATGACCATTTGTTCATTTACATCAACTGAACCGATATCGGCTATCCTGCCAAGATCGTTGCGGCCCAGGTCCACGAGCATAATATGTTCCGCCAGTTCTTTTTCATCTTTAAGCAGTTCCTTTTCCAGAGCGATATCTTCTTCATCAGTCACTCCCCTGGGTCTGGTTCCGGCAATGGGTCTGATTTCAACTTCATTTCCTTCCAACCTGACAAGGACCTCAGGAGATGTTCCAACGATTTCCATTTCTCCTAATTGCAGGTAGTACATATAAGGAGATGGGTTAAATGTTCTTAATGCTCTATAAATATTAAAAGGGTCGGTGGTAATAGCCGTTTTTAACCGTTGCGCGAGAACAACCTGTATTATGTCGCCATTGTATATATATTCTTTGCCTTTCAGGACTGCTTTTTTAAAATCTTCCTTCGTAAAGTTCGATTCAATTTTTAACTCTTTATTGGGAGCATGTTTTTTGGTCAGGATGCCGGAAGCAACCGGTTTTTGTAGGCGGGAAATGAGACTTTCAATTTTACAAATAGCCTTATCGTAAGATTCCCTGAGATTCCAGTTATCTACAAAAGCGTTAGATACAATTTTGATTTTATGGTTAACATTGTCAAAGATTATCATAGAGTCAGTAATAACAAAGACGGCATCCGGCTGATTAAGGTCGTCCTCTACAGTGTCAGGCAGTTCCTCAAAAAATTTGACCATATCATAACTCAGGAATCCAACAGCCCCACCAAAAAATCTCGGCAGATTCTTTAATGCAACAGGCGTGAATTCAGCCATGAGTTTTTTTAATAAGCCGAGGGGGTCACCGTGGTTGTCAAATTCGTCTGACTGGCCGTTTCTAGTAATAGTTGTTTTTTTCACTTTGCTTGAATAAACAATTGAAGGATTGCTTCCAAGAAAGCAGTATCGAGCCCACTTTTCTCCCCCTGTCACACTTTCGAGGAGAAAGGAATATTTCCCTTTTTTTATTTTTAGAAACGCGGAAACAGGAGTTTCTGTGTCAGCCAGTATCTCCCTGTAAACTGGTATAAGGTTTCCTTTCTCCGCCATTTTTTTAAATTCTTCGAACGTTGGAGTGTACATAGTCATTTAAAATAGATTCCCGATCAATTAATGTCATTCCCTACTTGATTGGGAACCAGAATGACAAAAAGGAAAGTCGGAAATGACAATTCTGTCCCCTATGTCATTCTTGCGGGAATCTAAGTTTCATGATTCATTATGTTATGATTTGACAGGCTCACCATGACAACACTACTTCACCCTGAGCTTGTCGAAGGGTAAAGAAAAACTTTATCACATCAAACTATTATTGGCAATAAGGATTAAATTTTGACTTGTTACCTTGATTTTTATAATATATAAAACCTTATTTTTTTAGCAAAGTTTTTAGTTGTTCGTTTTTAGTCTAACAACTTTTTTATCTGTTTTGAATTGTGGACGAAGGCCGCGCTGTACTACTAACTTGTAACATTGTGTTTTTTTAACAAAGGTTTTTTGCTCACCGAAACGGTAGCTCCATTTGGTTGCGGCCCCTGGCCGCACTGTGAAACCTGTGGTTAAATGTTATGGCCAAACCGCCTCCTGAAAATACATGCGCCTGGTGTGGTGAATTTATTGATGAAGACGTAAAGATTCACGCTATCGGGGCAAAGTTTCCACAGGGTGTTGACATGAAGGACAACGAAGGAATGATTATTTTTTTAGGGTTCAAGGGTATAGATAAAAAAGTCCCTGCAGTTATTCCTACAGGTGATTCAGAAGCAAAAAAGCATGGACATGACCTCATGTTTATGATCTGCAGTCAAATCTGTTACAATAAACTAAAAAGCACCCTTGACAAAGAAAACGATCTTTATGATGTGAAACCACTATGAAAAAACGGGGAAGATATTTATTTCATTTTCCCCTAATAAAAAACCTTAACAAGGAATAAACCATGTGGAGGGGCAGTAGGGCCGGCATTTTTTCTGTCCCTGGACGCGAGAATTTTTTTTATATCTTCAGTAGTAATCTTTTTTCTTCCGACTTCCATTAAAGTCCCTACAATATTTCTCACCATATTTTTTAGAAATCCGTTTCCTTCGACTTCAATATTTATCATGCAAGGAGAAAAAGATATTTCGCCCGGATTGTTTTTGCAGTTGTCGGAAAAATTTTGAGATACAGCAATCTTATAAATAGTGCGAACTGTAGTTTTAGCTTCACATGAAGAAGATCTGAATGCGGAAAAATCATGTGTGCCTAAAAAATGCTGAGAAGCAATTCCCATAGAAGTAGCGTTTAGAAAGTAAGGAATAAATTTAGCATACTTAAAAGAAAAAGCATCAGGAAACGGCGAATTGTAAATGTCATAGCGGTAAAGTTTTTTTTTCGCGCATATCCTTGCTTGAAAATCCAGAGGGGCTTCCTGTGCATCTAAGATGACAATATCCTTTGGCAATATACTGTTAAGTCCTTTTTGCATTTTATCCGTATTTAGCATGGAATGAGTTTTGAAGTTTGCCACTTGCGATAACGCGTGGACTCCAGCGTCAGTTCTGCCGGATGCAGTAAGACTGGATTCTTCCTGTGTAATACTAAAGATTGCTTCTTCAATTATCTGTTGAATTGAAATACCATTTGGCTGAAACTGCCAGCCGTGGTAATTGGTACCGTCATGCTGAATGGTTAATTTTATATTTCGCACTGTTTTTTTTGACTTTCACTTGATTTTGCCATATGTTACTTAACTTATAGCATCACTTTACAATAACTTAAGAAATATTTATACTAAAATCAAAGTTCTGATTTAAAAAGTTTTAACAGGTAAAAACTTATGGATATTTTAGAGGCAATTAATGGAAGTTTTCAGGGGAGTATGGTTGAGATGGTAATAAATGCAGGACCTGTAGCAAAAGCAGTCCTGCTGATTTTACTAATATTCTCAATCATTTCCTGGTCGATAATGCTGCAAAAAATGCTTATATTCAGGAAAGCAAGAAATGAATCCAAAAAATTCAGAAAAGTTTTTTCAAAAGGCGGAAGTTTAAACAATACCTATGCTTCAAGCAGGTTTTTAAGAAACAGCCATATAGCAAATATTTTTATTTCCGGCTATTTAGATATTGTATCACTTCAAAAGCACAGTAAGGATGACTTGTTACCTGAGGAGATAAAGCAGTCATTGAAAAAGGTAGATATCCAGGCTTTACAGCGTGCTCTGGATAAAGCTGAGTTGCAGGAGATAAGCCGTCTCGAAAAAGGGTTAAGTTTTTTAGCCACAACCGGAAGCACAACTCCTTTTATAGGATTGTTTGGTACAGTGTGGGGTATTATGGACGCCTTTCGAGCTATTGGCCTAAAAGGGTCTGCAAGTATTGGCGGTGTTGCGCCAGGCATCTCTGAAGCATTGATTGCGACAGCGGCAGGGCTTGCGGCAGCAATCCCTGCTGTTATTGGATACAATCATTTTAATAATAAAGTTAATGTTGTAACTTCAGAAATGGACGAATTTTCGCTGGAATTTTTATCCGTGATAGAAAGAGGCATACTGAGGAATAAATGAGATGAGAATAACAAAAAATCGTCGGCAAAAACTAATGGGAGAAATTAATGTAACGCCTTTTGTTGATGTCATGCTTGTCCTTCTCGTTATTTTTATGGTAACCGCTCCAATGCTGCAGCGAGGGGTAGATATTCAACTCCCTCAGGAGGCAGCGGAAAAAGTTGATTTATCCAAAGGAGCTGTAATCTCTATTAAAAAAAATAAAAAGATTTATCTTGGTAAAGAAATAATACCCATGAACAAGCTTGAGGAAAGGTTGAGAGATTTATATGATAAAAAGAAATTGAGGGAAGTCTTTCTCAGGGCGGACAAAAATCTGCCTTATGGTTTTGTTGTCAAGGCGATGACAAAGATCAAGAATGCGGGAATCCAAAGACTGGGTATGGTTACCGAATTTATTGAGTGAAAAAAAATATGACTCAAATGGTCTTATTGTCAACAGTCATGCATTTGTCTTTTATCGGCATTCTGACAGTGATGCCGTTTTTTAAACCTGAAAAAATAACCTATACGTCGGTTTATACGGTAAATCTTGTTAGCCTGCCTGTGATAAAAGCAAAACCGTCTCCTAAGCGTGTAGCGAAAGCAAAACCTGTTGACCTGCTTCCATGGAAAAAAAAGAGTACAGCCTTAGCTAAACTGAAAACCCTGGAAAAAGAGATAAAAAAAGTTAAACCTCTTGAAAAAAAGAATGAACTGTTAGAAGAAAAGGAAATTCCAGATATGCTGGCCGCCCTGAATAAAATTAATAGTAATGAAAATGAAAGCGGGTTACTTGACGACCGCGAGGAAGCCAAAGATAAAATTTTAGAAGAATTAAATAAATTAGAAAAAGAATGGTCTTCAGAAAAAGATAAGACGTCAAAGAAGTTAAAGAAGTTAGAAAAATCAAAATCTTTAGAGCTATTAGAGGAATTAGAAAAAAAATGGGAAGAGGAAACCTCACAACTCCAACCATATCCTGAAACTGATAATGGCAGCATGTATAAAGCTTTTGTCTCCAGTCAAAATATAAATGAAATCCCATCTTATCTCTCAATCTATTTTACTGTAATCCGAAATGAGGTAAGGTCACATTGGGAAAATCCACCTGGAATTGAAATTTTAAGCGAAGAAGAAACAAACAAAAAGACCGTTGTCTCATTTAATATTATCCGAAGCGGGAGGATTGAGGACTATAAAATCCAGAAAGCATCGGGTAATCGGTCACTGGACAATTTGGCTATGAGAGCAGTTAAAAATGCGAATCCCCTTCCTCCGCTGCCGTCTGGTTACCATGAAGACTTTCTTGCAGTAATATTAGATTTTAATTACTCTTTAAAATAAAGTATAACTATTTTTTATTTATGTTTTAATTTGAAGCTTCAGGAAATTCAGTGGTTAATGAAGAACTTTATTTACAAAGCCGCCGAATACTCTTTTTTTTTATGAGAAACAAAAATAAAATACTACTATTATGGTTTTGTCTATGCTGGCTTTTACCATCGAATGTAGCTGCACAATCAGGCGTTCATTTAAGTCTCTTTAAAGAAGCTAAAAAACAAATTTCCATTGTTATCCCTGATTTTTTAATAACTAAAACTTATGAAACACAGGATAATACCGCAACAAAAGGAATTAGTATTCTTAAAAATGATTTGATATTGTCTGGTATTTTTGATATCATCCTTACTCAACCAATAATTAACCAGTTAAACGCATTGGATTTGGATGATGATGTAATCCATTATTCCAGATGGAAAAAATTGGGTGTTCAGGCATTGATAAGAGGTGAGTATTCCTCCACGAAAAATGGAATTACATTCAAGTTAAAGCTCTTTGACATTATTAATAAAAAATATTTAATTGGGAAATTATACAGTGGAAGACAATTTCATCTAAGGCAAATAATCCATAAATTTGCGGATGAGGCAGTATTTTATTTGACCAATGAAAGAGGAATAGCCCAAACTAAAATAGCTTTTGTTTCTAAAAAATCAGGACATAAAGAACTATACATCATAGATTATGACGGCTATAATTTGAAACAGGTTACCAATGAGCGGTCTCTGGTTATATCACCTGAGTGGTCACCAAGCGGGAGGAAGCTGGCTTTTACATCTTACAAAAGTAGAAACCCAAATTTAATCGTTGTTTCACTTGAAAGCAAAAAAGAAAAAACAATTGCTAACTTCCCCGGATTAAATGCCAATCCTTCATGGTCGCCTGACGGGAAAAAGATCGCTTTTACTTCGAGCAAGGATGGGAATCCTGAGATATATTTAATTGATACTAAAAGGAATATTCGGAGACTCACACATTTCAGTGGAATTGACACTTCACCCACTTGGTCACCGGATGGAAAGAAAATTGCTTTTACGTCGGATAGGTCTGGGACACCACAAATTTATATTATGGACGCAAAAAAGGGAGATAATAAAATGATTAAACGGGTATCTTTTAGCGGACGCTATAATGACGTTCCGGCCTGGTCACCTAAAGAAGATAAAATCGCTTATAGTTCTTTACGAAACAACCGATTTGAAATTGTAATTTTAGATTTAACCAGTGTCAAAGAAGTTCCAATGGCTGAGAGTGGTTACAGCAAAGAATCTCCGGCATGGTCTCCCAATGGACGATTTATAGCATTCAGTTCCACTGTTTCGGGTGTATCTGCAATTTATATAATGCAATCTAATGGGACAGGAATAAGGCGTTTAACATTTTTGAAGGGGGGTGGGTTCTCTCCCGCCTGGTCCAGTATTCCAAATTAAATTTGAAAATTTAGTTTTTTTAGTTACAATATTTTAATAGTTTTTTATAATTTGAAAGGAGGCTTACTAAATGAATAAACTTTTTTCTTTTTTTATTAATGTATGTTTTGTTTTATCCATAATGATTATTGTGGCTGGTTGTGCTAAAAAAGCTCCAGTTGCTCCAGTTGCTCCAAAAGATGAAGCAAGAATGTCTGAAGAAAGTCTTAGTGATTCGCCGGATAAGGAACCTTCATTTGGCCGATCAAGAGAGGCCGTATCAAAAGAAGCCGTATCAAAAGAAGCCGAAGAAGAATTTCAAGCAGCATCAGGCAGTCTTACCTCAGTGGGATTTACAGCAGCACCAGGTCTACCATCAGTACATTTTAATTTTGATAGATATGTGGTTAGGACTGAAGATAATGCCATTTTGAGTGCAAATGCAGACTGGTTAGGAAATAACCCGGGAGTTTCTATACAAATAGCAGGGCACTGCGATTCCAGGGGAACTTTAGATTATAACCTTGCTTTAGGGGACAAGAGAGCAAATGCTGTTAAAGATTATTTAGTCTCTCTTGGTGTTAATTCTTCGAGAATATTTACTATTAGCTATGGTGAAGAAAGATCTCTATGCAATGAAGAAAATGAAACTTGCTGGTCACAAAACAGGCGTGGTGAGTTTCATTTAGCCAAATAATATATACATCTAGTGTAATTTTTTTAATACTTGATCTTAGACTCTTCAAGGAGCTTGTCCTAAGTTACATTTATATAAACTATTCAACTTGTTCAAAATGCAGGATAAACTTCTCTCAAGAAGAGCCACTAAAGGGGAATCTTAATACGATTAATAAGTTTTCAAAGGAAATTTTTTTATATAAAGCGGCTCTATTCCCCTTCCTTTTAAGTCTTGTAGTTCCTTTTTTTTTACCTGATTCTTCTTTTGCTTTTGTTTTCCGCAAAGATCTCGACGCACTTCATGAACGCTTTGATCAACTCGAATCTAAAATTGACAGTTTCAATTCTGAGCTCAATTCTCTTCATGTAGAGATTAACAAAATATATGGACTTTCAGAGTCCAACTATCAAAATCTTTCAGGGTCTTTAAAAACCCTGACCAAACTGTTAGGAGAAGATTTTCAAAAAGTTGAAGATTTAAATCAAGCTAATAAGGAAATATTTAAGAATTTACAATCAGAATTTGAAAAAATTACCTCAAAAATTGCTGACCTGGCAGCTATTTATAAAACTTCAACTGAAGAAGAAATTGAAAAAGATAACGAGTATAACAAAAAGATGGAGGAAATTAATACCCTTATCAGCCAGTTAATTCAAATATATAAAGATACGGCGGTTGAACAAGCCGCAAGGCAGGAAAACCTGATGGCCGATTTTAACAATCAATTATTAGCAATTAATAAAAATATTTCTCAGCTTATTAATATTTATAAACAGTCTATCTCAACTGTTACAACTTCAAATAAATACAATACAACTGAGCTCAAAAAGCAATTAACTTCTATTAATTCAAAAATCAAGCAATTAACTGAAATATACAAAGCTACTATTAAAGAAAACAATACCACTTTCAAAACCATTAGCCGAAACCTTTCCAAAGAGCTTCAGGCAATAAATAAAAAATTATCCAGGCAAAAGGCAAAGCCTTCTAAAACCAAAAAATAACATCTAATTTGAGCGAGTTTTTAGTAAAACCTTCTATTTTTGTATAAAAAAAAATCATTTTTTTACTAAAGTCTGATCTATTATTAGCCGATAAGTCTCATAGGAAGAAAAATAAAGATGACGGTTATAAAAATGGATAATACAATAAATCAAATACTTACAGTTTTTAGAACCTATTATTATCAAATTTTGTCGGATAAGAATGTAAAAAATTTGTCTGATAAAAATTTGTCTGATACACTATCGGAAGAAACTGAAAGGAATAATCCAGTTTCAATAAAAGCTGTAACCGATAAGGTAATCAATAAAAATCGAATAAAACATTCAACAACCGATGAAAATAAGGTTATAGTTCAAGTTATTAGAGATAAATCAGGGAAGATAATTCGAACAATCCCTTTAAACGAGCAGCACGCATTAGATGTCTTTGAATAAATTGATCGTAACAGGGCGGTAAAATATGAAAATTCCAGGTACACCAGGTCAGTTTAAGAGCACAATTTCTAAAACCGGATCAAAAAAAGGGGCGAAAAAGGCTGGCGCAAAGGATGGCAAAGTCTCAGGGTCGGGGAAAAAATCTGCTCAAGGAACAACCGCTGAAAAAGTCCTGTTGTCATCCAAGGCGAAGGACATAGCAAAAATTAACGAGATAATAAAAACATCTCCTGATATTCGTACCGAAAAGGTAGAGCGGATTAAAAGCGAAATTGCTACAGGGACCTATTCTGTAGACGGAAAAGAAATTGCCGAAAAGATTCTGAAAGAAATCTTAGCGGAATCAGAGTTTCTTAAATAAACCACTTCAAAATACTGGGAAAACACCACCCCTGGACTTCCACATATAATATTTCAACTAATGCCTGAATGAATAAAACAGCAGTTTCCATTTTGACCACTTCGCTCCTGTCATTCCGAACCCTTCGCTTTGTCATTCTGAGCCTTTTAAAAAGCCTTTGGGCTTCTGTCCTGAACAAGATTCTTCAGTCGCTTCACTCCTTCAGAATGACAAGAAGGGCTCGAAATGACAGAAAAAGTGGTTTTCGTTCAAGCATTAACGAGACACATCAAGGCAGGAATCATCAATCCATTTCAGGTAATCTTTCGACCCATCAACAATTGGCAAAGCGATTATTTCCGGCGTTTCGTATGAATGATGCTTTTTTACCCATTTTATAACTTTTCCCATAATGGATTTGCGGCTTTTAGCAATTAACAGGGATTCATTATCATTACATATCTCGCCTTTCCACTTATAAACAGATTTGATTGATGGAATAATATTAACACAGGCTACCAGTCCTTCTTTTACCAAACCATTAGCGATATTTTCTGCTTCTTCAGTATTGCCAGTGGTAATATAAATTACAACATGAGTTTCCATTAAGCATCCTCAACAAAAGCCACTGCATCCATCTCCACTCTTACTCCTTTGGGCAGTTCTGATACTTCCACGCAAGACCGGGCTGGTTTGTTCCGTGGGAAAAATGACTGATAAGTTTTGTTCATGCGGGCAAAATTAGACATGTCATTTAAATAAACAGTTATTTTGACGGCGTTTTCAAGTGAAGACCCGCCTGCCTGCAAAACTTCACTAATGTTTTTCAATACCTGTCTTGTTTCATCTTCTATTTCACCTCCAACCAATTCATCTGTTTCAGGGTTAATTGGAATTTGTCCTGAAGTAAAAACAAAAGAACCTGCCCTTATCCCCTGTTCATAAGGTCCGATCGCCGCAGGAGCCTTTGAGGTTGATATAATAATCCTATTCATTTTCAAAACCTCTTTATTTTTTTTAATTCACCATATGCCGCGTTAATTTCAGTAAATTTCTTATTGGCAAACTCAACTAATTCCTTTCCAAGATGTGAAACTTTGTCCGGGTGATACTGTGACGCCATAACCCTGTAGGCCTTTTTAATTTCTTCCGGAGTTGCCCCGGGTTCAAGCCCGAATACAGAATAAGAATCTTTTTTATTGGCATGGAAGTATTTGTTCCTGATCGTTTGATGATCATCATTCGGTATATCCAAGTGTGACGTAATAATGTTGATGGTATTCTGCTCGTTTTCTGTGATTACATGATCCGTAGAAGCGATTTGATAGGTGATATCCAAAAGTAGCATCCTTGCATTAATATCTGACGTTGTCCTGAATGCACGACAAATTTGCAGCAAATCCGGATTAAGATGCTGGGTTTCCCTTATAATTCCGTCTATGAAACGGAGTTCTTCACCACTGTAACCCAGTTTACTGGCAAAGAAATTGTGAATGAGTTGCACTTCTTTTTGACTTACGTGGCCATCAGCCATTGCGACTTTAGTCATAATAGCCGCAAGATGGGTAACAAAAAAAGTTTCCTGGTTAGTTTGCGTTGGATTAGACATAATTTTATCACGGGCATCTTTTGTCAACACATGCTGCATTACACCGCCTACTACAGCACCAAGTGGACCACCCAAAAGCAGTCCCATACCTGCGCCAAAAAACCAGCCCATAATTATTTACTCTTTCAAAAAAAATTGTTAGGGGTCAGGAACTAAAATATTATATTTTATTAAACCTGATACCTGGTCACCGTGAACTATCTACTGACCACTGCTTTCAATCGCTTTTTTAAAACCTTCCAATGATCGTTCGATAACACTTTGAGATACACAATAAGAAATCCTGAAATACCCGGATCTTCCAAAACCCCTGCCCGGGACCGTAAGAATGTTTTTTGAATACAGTATTTTAACAAATTTCAGTTCATCTTTAACAGGAGATTTTGGGAAAAAATAGAAAGCTCCTTGAGGTTTTATCATCTCATATCCCATTTCTATGAGCCTACTATAAAGTAAATCTCTTTTTTGCTGATAATCTCGAACATTAATTGAAACATTTTTCAGCTTCCTGATAACCCGTTGCATTAGGGCAGGCGCATTTACAAAACCAAGTGTTCTGTTGCAAAAAACAGCTCCCGCTACAATCTGCTCCCAATCACTGCATCGAGGAGACACCCCAATGTACCCTATCCTTTCCCCCGGGATAGCAAGGTCTTTAGAATGAGAATTAACAATAATGCTGTTATTATAAAGTTTCAGGATAGTTGGTACAACAATATTATCATATACAATTTTTTTATACGGTTCATCTGAGATTAAATATATATTCTGGTTATAATCTTTACTTTTGCGATTCAGCAAAGCACACATTTTTTTTAAAAGGCTCTCATGATAAACAGTACCTGTGGGATTATTCGGGGAATTAATTAAAACGGCTTTTGTTTTATTATTGACGGCCTTCTCGAGATTGTTAATATCAATATTAAAATTATCAGCAGTTTTCACGATTTTTGGTATACCTGAATTATTATTAACATAAAAAATATATTCTGCAAAATAGGGTAAAAATATTATTACTTCATCTCCGGGATTTAGAATGGTTTTAAAGATCACATTGAGACCGGCAGCGGCGCCGCAGGTCATGATAATGTGGTCTGCTGATACCGGCAAATCACTCTCTTTAGATAATATATCAGCAACATATTTCCTTGTTTCAGGATATCCGGCGTTAGGCATGTAACGATGCTGGCCTGGCGTTTGATCATTTACTGCTTCTTGCAACGCTTGGTGAAATAGCGGTGGTGGTTCTAACACAGGGTTTCCAAGAGAAAAATCGCAAACATTCTCGTCGCCTATTTTCTTTTTCAAAGCATTCCCTTCCTCGAACATCTTACGTATCCACGAGGAATCTCCCATAAAATGTTCTATCTTTTTTGAAATAGCCATGATTGGATTCGAAGAAGGTCTTATGAGGAGGATGTTGTTATTAAATTGTTTGTGGTTGTTTTATCAGTAGGGGCAATCGTAATAGTAATTCCTGCAGATGTTGTTTCAATTCCGCAAATATGAAATGTTCTTACTTTTAAAGGCTGTAGTACTCCTGAAATGACAACAGGACGAGAAGTGTTATAGAAAGCCCCTGAAATATCAGACCTTGCCTGGTCAATCTTATCTGTAGCGTTTTTTTTCAGAACATTATGCAGTTCAATCCGATAACGTAAATATTCCCCGAAAAAAACAATAAGCGATAAAACTAAAAAATTTACAATGACATTTTTCCACATGTTTTATTTTCCGAGAACTTATTACAAAAAAATAATCTCATAAAACAACGTTGTTGTCAACACTCTCTGGTTTCATCTATTTTTCTCAGTGCCTGGTACGAAAATAGATTTCAGCTTTCGCAGAGCTAAGCTCAGCTTTGCGGTAATGATAAAAAACACGGTAATGACACCTTAGCATATTCACTTTTGTTTAACGCAATTCCCTCCTTCAGACTGTGCCTTTTTTAGTAATCCTATTGCCCTGGCGAAGATGGTGCTGTTTAACTGTTTTCCGCCACCGGGGATTTCCTCAAATTCAAAACTATCGGAAGCTGCATATTCAGTCACTCCAGCGCTGACTGTTAAATCAAGGGAGTGTCCGCTTTTATCAGTAAATTCTTGTTTTTTTACCATGTTACGAATCTTATCAGCAAAATTAGAAGCATCTTTCAATCCTGTGTTAGGAAGCAGGAATCCCATGAGGTTTGCATCATAACGGGCAGGTAAAATGTCAGGGGAGTGGTTATGGAGTTCTTTAATGATTTGCCGGGCTATTCCTAAAAAAAGTTTTCGTGAAATCATGGGATCAGAAGATGAAGCATAATGATCGAGATTGTCAATGGTCAAAAAAACCAGAGAAAAAGGGGGCTTATTTTCATTAAATTTATTAGCCATGTCCTGAAATCTTTGAGAAAATATCTGCAATGTATAAAGGACGGGTATGGTATTGTACTGTATTTT
>CBDUII010000029.1:0-14172 GCA_965367285.1 uncultured bacterium | reverse complement strand
ATCATGAATTTTCATCACTTCCGGGTGTGGTAGAAGATATTATCGATATTATTCTTAACATTAAGGAACTAAAAGTTAAGCTTCATTCCGATGGGCCAAAGAAAATATATATAAATGCCAAAGGACCCGGTCCTGTAACAGGGGGTATGATTAAAACTGATAAGGATGTCGAAATATTAAATCCGGATCATGTTATTGCGACTTTGGACCAGGATGGCGAATTAAACGCTGAATTAATTGTTAATAAAGGAAGAGGATATCTTCCGGCAGAACAACAAAATATTGATGAAAACATGGATATTCAACTGATCCCTATCGATGCCCTTTTCTCTCCTGTTGAACGTGCTAATTTTCATATTGAAAAAACCCGTGTGAAGCAATCAAGTAATTTTGACAAGCTGGTTCTTGAAATCTGGACAAATGGAAGCATCATTCCTGAAGATGCCATAGCTCATGCCGCTAAGATTATGAAAGATCATTTGCAGATTTTTATCAACTTCGAGGAAGAGCCGGAACCGACTGTACCGGAAATAGATGAACAAAAAATGAAAATACTTAAGGCCCTTACAAAAAGCGTGGAAGAATTAGAACTCTCCGTCCGGTCTTACAATTGCTTGAAAAACGCTAATATCAAGACACTTGGAGAGTTAGTTCAAAAAACAGATACAGAGATGTTAAAAACCCGCAACTTTGGCCGAAAATCGCTGAATGAAATTAAAGAAATCCTGGAGGAAATGGGTTTGAGTTTGGGACATAAAATATCAGAGGAGGACAGCCAACAGCTCAAGCTTCTTGAGCAGGAGAAAAAATAATGCGGCATTTGAAAGCGGGAAAGATACTTGGTAGAACCCCAAGCCACAGGAAAGCCCTGTTCAGCAACCTCGTTACATCGCTGGTTAAACATGAGCAAATTGTAACCACCATGGCAAAGGCGAAAGAATTAAGGCGAAGAGCGGATAAAGCAATTACATTGGCCAAACGCGGCGATTTGAATTCCAGGAGAATTGCTTTTAAAACAATAAAAGATAAAGAAGCCCTTGCGAAATTGTTTAATACGTTAGGGCCGAGATTTGCAAAAAGAAACGGCGGCTATACGAGGATTTACTATTTGGGAAGCCGAAATGGAGACTCAGCTAAAATGGCCATTCTGGAATGGGTGGATAAGGAGACTAAAGGCAAAAAAGAAATAAAAGAGAAAGAGACAAAAGGTAAGAGAGAAACTAAAGCAAAAGAAGAAACTAAAAAAACAAAAACATCAAAAGTGAAAAAAGAAACAAAGGAAAAAGAACGCCCTGCACAATCAAAATCCAAATAAACCACTATTTAATTATACCGGCAGTAAATATTTCCCAAACCACATGACAAAAAGGCCCGTGAGTAAACCCAAAAGATTGAGATACTTTTTGGGATTGTGCTGATGAACCAGCGGCAGCAGATCACTGGTAGCAATATATAAAAATGTTCCGGCTGATATGCCAATTGCCCATGCTAATATTACTTCATTCAGGTTTTTGAGTATGAAAAATGATATGAACGCGCCAACTGGAGTAGTCAACGCAAAAATCACCGCTAATTGAATAATCTTATTTCTTTTGTACCCCCCCTGAACAAGGATGCCGGTAAGGGAAAGGGCGGAAGGGAACTTGTGAATCGCTATAGCCAGAAACACCATAAAAACAATATCTTTCGCGATGAACCCGGCGCCCATGGACATGCCGTCCAATAAACTGTGGAAAGAAATGCCTACAAAAGCCGATAATCCCACGGTATGGAAATCACAGGTGTCCTCGTCACAGGCATGTACCATAATAAATTTTTCAAGTATGTAAATGACAAAAAAACCTACCATTACGGGTATTCCAAAGTTTTTGCCGAGCGGTTGGACGGTTTCCGGCAGCATGTGAAAGAAGCAGGCTCCAAACAAAACCCCTGCCCCAAAGCTGATTATTAGTCTGAATGTCTCTTTTGACCATTTTCTTGACAGAGGGAGTAATGACCCGGCCATGGAAATGGCAAATATGGCTATCAGATATACAAAAAATAAATTCAGATTATTTTCCATAAAACACTTGAAAAATTTTAAAATAATTATATATTAATCTTATATGATTGATAGGAGCTGAGATGCCACCTTGCTAAGATCGAGTAGCTTTAATTGACCAAGAGAGGCGAAAACCTCAAAAAACCCATGAAAAATATGGGGCGGAGTCCATCAATAGGAACTCCAAAGAGAAATGCGGCAATTTCATATTGCCGCTTTTTTTTGTGATATTATTTCCACAACAGCAGGGTAGTATTGATCAGTTTTTTCAAGGGTTTTGTTATATGACCTTAAACCAAGCACAGAAATGCCTATTCCCGCAAACCCTCCTATAACAGCATACAGGTCTGAATAATCGCCATAACCGGCTACTTTTGCGTAAAACGAACCTGCTAAAGCACCCAGGAGAAGTCCAAGTATAGGAAAAACAAATATTATAACAGATGCTTTTATCAGATTTTTCGGCTCTAAATTGATTTTTACCCGCTGTCCTATCTTAAGTCCGAACGGATCCAGGGCTGTAACAAATCTTTCTTTTGAAATACCCGATCCTGCATGGCATGAGTCTTTCACTCCACATGCCCCGCAATCTTCCGTGGGATTTATCCGGATTTCAACTGTGCGGTTAAAAACCTTTACAACCTCGCCTGTTTCAGCATGTTCCATCATTTTTTCCTATTCGATCTGCCCGGGATGAGTTGTAACACTATGGTTTTTTGGAGAGTGAATTGTATCAAGAGTTGAAAGACGGCCTTCCAGCTTCAGCCGTTCGAAAATTTTAATCCACACACATTCTACGGTCGGATTGACTTCGCGTTTGCCATTAATAGCTCCGCGGCAGGGACCGTTCAATAAACTTTTCGGACATCTGGTAACCGGGCAAATACCTCCGAATTCATCTAATACAAAGTCACCGCAGGTAGAACACCTTTCATAAAAGTGCATATGCCGTTTTGAATTTCCTATAAAAAGAGAATCACACCCGGGAGGGACTTTTTTTTCTGTTGCTTCACGGGCTGCCTGTACTCCGGCACCGCAGGCCAAAATCAGGATGCTATCGGATCGACGGATTTGCTCCTTATTTTTCCTGAATATACGGGCAGTGTCCAGTTCATGGCATGGAGCATTGATTATTGCAGTGCCGGTTACTTTTTTTCCGCTCTTTTCCAGTTTTTCACTCATTTCCTTTATTTGTTCCTCTCCACCCGTTTTGCATAAGGTCGCGCAATCGCCGCACCCTAAAATAAAAATGGAGCTTTCATCAGCGACATAAGTTAAAATATTTTCAATCGGTTTCTGTTTGGTTATTATCATATATATAGAATAACATGATTTTTATATTTTTCTCTGCCATAATTCCTGATATTCTAAAGCAAAGCCCATGAAAAACTTAAATCATTTACAAAAAAAAATATCTGATTATGGGAAAGAAAATATGGCCGAGATTCTTTATTCTGTTTCTTCAGAAATAAGGAATATATTCTCCTGCAAAATGGTCCGTTTTTTTCTGGAAGACCTTACAGAGGGTTTATTGGTTTGCAGATTTGTTAGTGGTAAGTATTACGCGGAAATCAAGGGAACTTCTCATTTTATTTTTCAGGAAGATTCAATAATATCTACCGCTTTTCTATCAAAAAAAACGGTTTATTGTTCCAATAAAAAAGGAAGCGATTTTAAACCTAAAGAATTTGAGAAAAAATATGAAATTGGCGCTTCTCTGGCTATTCCTGTTCCGGATAAGGGCAAAAGTATTGGTGTTCTCTGTCTCGATTGGCAGGAACCTGAAAAGAGCCTTTCCAAACAGGACATTGAGATCATTAAAAACTTTCTTTCCGGAATTGCCTCGACCATTTATCAAGCTCACCGTTTTCACCAGAGGATTATTATTTCCAGACAGATTGATGAAACAAGGAAGCGAGAAGCGGCCCTCATGATGTTAAAATCCGCTGTTAAGATGGTCGATAAATTATCCCTCGCTTCAGTGCTGCTCCCCCCAAATACTTTTTCAGTCAGTGCTGATAAAAAAATTGCACATCAGGACAGCGTGGAAATTCTTGCGACTTTTGCCAGAGATATTAAAGATAAAGATGTCTATGAAAAAAACGTACAGGTAAGCGCATTAAAAGGTGAAAGTCTTCTCAGCCATGTTGTAGAATATGATCCGAAAAAGGGAATAATTAAAAAAGGAAAACATCCGGAGCCACTTTATATACCTGATGTGATGAAGGAAAAATTCGCGCGAAAACCCATTGCCGAAAAATTAGGACTATGTTCTCTTTATATGATTCCCCGGTTTGACCCAAATACAGGACAGGTGCTTTGCATTGTTAACTACTTTACAGAAAAAAAATACAGTTTTAGTGATCTCGAAAAAGAACTGTTAAAAAATCACGCTGTGATGGTAGAGCAGTTGATACAGGAAACAAGTAAAGAACATATTGAAATAATTGTTTTGAATGAAATCAGGGAACTCCGATCGACCAAGCAGACAGATTTTAAATCTTTTTTGAGACAGATTCTTTTTAAAGCCACTGAATTGATCGGAGCCGATACAGGAACGATCTCTCTTGTTAAAAAAACAGGTGATCATAAATGGCTTGTTGTGGATGAAGAGGAAGGTAAAACTGTTGGGGCAAAATCGAGGGAGTGGGAAAAGCAAAGTATTCCTAAATTAAAGATTGGTGGAGAGGGGCTTTCAAGGGAAAAGAGATCTCTCACAGGTTATTCGGCGTATCTGAGAAAATCTATTCTTTGCAACGATGTAGAGACAGAACTTCAAGGCAATGGGTTTTATCAGAAAGTCAGTGATAGTGTTAAATCTGAACTGGCAGTACCTATACAATATGGTAACGAAACAATCGGGGTTATAAACCTGGATTGTTTTGAAAAAAATTATTTTACTCTGGAACATCAGAGGATACTGGAAATTATAGCGGAATTAGTAGGGAAAGATATTTATGGTTATCAACATATTGATGAATTGCAACATGAGATTGACCGTTTAAAAAAAGATATTACATATCGTGATCCTTCAGTTCATTCTTACAGCCTCGGGAACGTCATTGGAAAGAGCAGGGCTATCCGTTCAGTTATCAGGGAAATTAATATTATTGCCGAATCCATTTGCAACCGGATGCTCAGGTGGGAACGAGAGCCAGGGAGCGAGGACATGTCCGGTCTGCCTACTATTTTAATTACCGGGGAAACCGGATCAGGAAAAGAATTTTTCTTCAACAATATGTATTCTCAACTGAATGAACTGTTCCTGACGGCAAATTCGAAAAAAAAGAAATTAACAATTAAAAAATCCAACATAGCGGCATTTAGCGGTGAATTAACCTATAGCGAACTGTTCGGACATAAGAAAGGAGCTTATACCGGGGCAGATACAGATCGAAAGGGAATACTGGAAGAGGCAAGTGACGGCGTGGTTTTTCTGGATGAGATCGGGGACGCGGACCACCGTACGCAGGTGCAACTGCTGCGTTTTTTAGATAGCGGAGTCTTTACCCGCCTCGGGGATAATAATTCAAGACATTCAAAGGTTCTGTTTGTAACGGCTACAAACAAGGATTTGCAAAAAGAGATTCGTGCCGGACGATTTAGAGAAGATTTGTTTCACAGAATCAGGGAGTTTACAATAGATATTCCCTCTTTAAACGAGCGTCGTGAGGATATTGTTGACCTGGCCACTCATTTTCTCGGAAAGTTATACTCCACTTATAAAAAACATGGTGAAAAAGGGCCTGTTCCGTTTCCGGACAAAGAGGCTGTTGATTATTTGACCCAATACAATTACAGGGGGAATGTTCGCGAACTGAAAAATATTCTTCTTCGGGCTCTTTTATTTCGTTCCGGTCCAGCGATTAGAAAAATTGACGTGGTAAGAGCGAGTAAAGAAACAGAGAAAGAAAAAATATCTACAATAAATGTAGACGACCTTAATGAATCTGCTGCTTTGAAAATTTTACATCAGGTTACGGAGGAGGGAATCGACTTTTGGGAAGCGGTATACAAACCTTATTCCGAAAATATTATAACCAGACAGACAGTAAAAAGAGTAGTAACTTTGGCGGGTAAGAAATTTGGAAGTGCTTTGCCAAACCTTGCGGTTCAATTAAGAGTTTGTAATGAGAACTTTAAAGAAAACCAAAGCGAAAGAAAAAAATTTATTTCCTTCAAAAATTTTCTTTACAAAACAGTAAAAATTAAAGCCTTACCATAAAAGGAGGGAAAAGTTTTGGAAGAACGGAGAGAATATGTGCGTATTTCTTGCAAGCTTGAGGTAGAATCAAAAACAGGAAATAACTGGTTTATGTTATACAGTAAAAATATAGGTATGGATGGAATGCTGCTTTCATGCGAATCAGATATAGAAAAACTAAAAAAAGTAGGTATTGATACAGAAAAAAAAGTGTTTTTATCTTTTTATCTATCCGACCAGGGCGATGTAGTTAAAGTTTCTGGAATGGTAGTATATGTAGAGAGAAAAACAGACTCGGTTGATGGCAGTGAAGCTTCTTTTATAGGTATTCAGTTTAACGATGTGTCTGATAAAACCAAAAAACAGTTGGGAAACTTCATTTCCAAAAAAGAAAAAAAACCAATTATTTAATTTATAAAAACCGCGCCGGAATACCCCGCCCGGAAAGGGGGGTGAATGGCGTAAAGTTTTTATTGGGGGTATATGCCCCGTGCGGAAATACGGGGAACTTTACTGGTTGAAATAGAAATGGCCTATCACTATTGTTGCTATCTCTAAAATAACTATTGCAGCTAAAAAAAAGGTAATCATCTTTTGTCCCTCCCTCTTAATATATATCGGCTAAATTAAAATTTTACTTTAGGTAAATTTGAATGGAAAAAATATGGCATAAATTTTACGAAGAAAATGTTCCGAAAACCCTTGATTATCCTCAAATTAATGTTTTTGAACTCCTGGATAACACTGTATTAAAATTTCCCAGGCAAACCGCTCTTGTTTTTTTCGGAAATAAAATCAGCTACCTGGAGCTGCAAAGCATGGTGAATCGTATTGCATCGGCTTTGGCAGATTTGGGTACAAAAAAAGGTGACAGGGTTGCGCTTATTTTGCCAAACTGCCCTGAATTTGTCATAGGTTATTTTGCCGCTTTGAAGATAGGGGCGATTGTTGTTCCCACTAACCCGATATACAGCCATCGAGAAATGGAATTTCAGTTAAAAGATTGCGGAGCTGAAACCGCGGTCATCCTAAATGTACTTTATAATAAATATAAAGACGTGCTGGATAAATCTCCGGTTAAAAAATGTATTATTACTTCCATAAAGGACTTTCTGCCTCTAACTAAAGGTCTTGTCTTCCCCATAAAAATGTGGCTGGAACACGTTGATCATAAAGTAGAAGAAAAAGAAGGTATTTATTTCTTTAAAAATCTACTGAATAAATATCAAGGGATGTACGAATTTGTTCCTTTTGATATGGAAGACGTAGCTCTCCTCCAATATACGGGGGGGACAACCGGAATTTCAAAAGGGGTGATGCTAACACACAGAAACCTTGTAGCAAATGCTTACCAGGGCCGTTTGTGGGTGCAGGTTCTTAAAGAGGGCCGGGAAAAAGTGCTCCTGGTTTTACCCTTGTTTCATATCTTTGCTCTGACTGTCGGGCTTAACATACCGATACTATTGGGAGCTTCAATTGTTTTACTTCCTCAATTTAAAATTAAAGAAGTATTTAAATCATTAGAAAATTATAAAGTGACTTTTTTCCCCACAGTTCCCAGCTTGTTTGTGGTTATGAATAACTCTCCGCTAATCAAGAAATATAAATTATCATCTCTGCGTTTATGTTTAAGCGGCGGCGCAGCATTGCCTCCGGATGTTTTGGAAAAGTTTGAAAAAATGACTGCGACAAAAGTCTATGAAGGTTATGGACTCAGCGAAGCATCGCCTATGACTCATGCGAATCCTATTTCTGCGAATCGTAAAGTTGGAACAATCGGCTTGCCGCTGCCGGGAACAGATGTGAAAATTGTGAAAGGGAAATTATTTGAGAGAAGTCAGGCCCCGGAACATGAAGGAGAACTATTAATCCGCGGTCCACAGGTAATGAAAGGTTATTGGAACAGACCGGATGAAACAAAAAAAGTTTTGAATAAAGGATGGCTGCATACAGGGGATATCGCAAAAATAGATGAGCAGGGATTTTGCCGGATAATCGATAGAAAAAAAGAAATGATCCTTGTGGGAGGCAACAATGTTTATCCAAGGGAAATCGAAGAACTCCTTTATGAAAAACCTGAAATAGAGGAAGTAGCAGTAATTGGTCTGCCGGATAAAAGCCGCGGTGAGTATATTAAAGCATTTGTTGTTCTGAAAGAAGGAGCGTCGTTAAATGAAGAAGATGTTATTAAATATTGCAAAGAAAATCTTTCTCACATTAAAATTCCACGCAAGGTCGAATTTAGAAATGAACTCCCCAAAAGTTTAATCGGCAAAATATTGAAAAGAGTTTTAAAGGAAAAAGAATTGAAAAAAATCACTCAAACTTAGAAAAACTATTCCAGGTATCCTCTATTTTTCCGCTTCCTGACCATTCAAACAAACCGGATTTAATTTTTTCTGTTCCATTAAAAATTGAATATTCGCCGCTAAAATAACCGCAACTTTCATCCCATCTTTCAACTTCCAACATTCCCTGCTCTAAATTATTATCTACCTCTTTATGGTTTGCCATTAACAAAAAGCGTTCCAAATAACCAAAACTGATTCTATAACAGGCCGCTTCCGACGGCAGGGAAATCAGCCCGCCATATTCATTGAGATATTTCCTGGGGTCGCTTCTCTTTTCGTGTTTTTTTCTTAAAGAAGTTGTTTTATTCAAAACGTTTTTAATTATGCTCATAACTTCATCACACTCCTTTTTTGTACTATTACTCTGTAAAAACTTGCTTTTTGAGGAAGTTTTATTTTTTGCCAGGGCGGAAGCCCTATTTGGCTGCGGCCCCTTGGCCGCTTTATGTAATACTTATTCTTATTTCTAATGATCAATCTAAAGTAATAAAAAGTCAAGCCTTTGATTGCTTTTATAAGTTTGACTTTTGCTTTATTATTTTTTAACCTTCTTTACAGAAAACAGGAAAAATCATTTTTCAAGACAATCTAAAGACAAGAAAGGAGATATATTGAAAAAAAAGAATGATGTGTTTCATGAATTAGTAAATGTAATGAATAAACTCAGAGACAGGGATGGATGCCCATGGGATAGGGAGCAAACCCGGGACTCAATTAAACCTTATTTGATTGAAGAAGCTTACGAGTTGTTAGAAGCAATTGACGAAAAAAACCCTGATAAAATAAAAGAAGAATTAGGCGATTTGCTTTTTCAAATAATATTTCACGCGAAACTCGCGGTGGAACAAAATGAGTTTGATATTTTCGATGTTTGCCGGCATATAAAAGAGAAAATGATCCGGCGTCATCCTCATGTTTTCGGAGATATTGAAGTCTCGTGCTCAAAAGAGGTTCTCAAACGGTGGGAAGATATTAAACGGAAGGAACCCAAAAATGCTGATAGAAAATCCGCTCTGGATGGAATTCCTGAAAAACTTCCTTCTTTGCTGCGAGCGCATCGATTTCAGGAAAAAGCTGCAAGAGTAGGATTTGACTGGGAGAAGCTGGAAGAGGCGTTTGAAAAAGTTGAAGAAGAACTGGCTGAGCTAAAACAAACTTTTTCCAAGAAAAATAAGATTGAGATGGAACATGAACTGGGAGACGTCTTTTTTTCCCTTGTCAATATTGCCCGTTTTATAAGAGTGAATCCGGAAGAATCCATGAGAAAAGCTATTGGAAGGTTTATTAAAAGATTTAAATATATTGAAGAAGAAACAGCCAAAAAAGGTATAAATTTAAAAAATCTCTCTTTGCGGGAAATGGATAAATATTGGAATGAGGCAAAAAATTTTTATAGACGTCTCTAATATACTTTTATTCCGTGAATTTTATTTTGGTTGTGGTTGGTGTTTTTAACTTGACCGTATAGGAGTTTCCTTTTTTTATTTTTTTTTGACAGGATGAACAGGATAGACTGGATTTATTTTGGAGTGCAATGACCGTGTTATTGTGTTTATCTTGTTAATCCAGTTAATCTTGTCTAAAAAAGTCCCGCCGAAGGCGGTTAATTAAACTATGGATTGAATCAGGCTGTTACTGTGTGAGTGAGGGTTAATGAGAAAATAACACCTGGGTGCCAAAAATTGTTTTTACTTTCTTGACTTTTTCTTGACTGTTTTCTTGACTGTTTTCTTGACTGTTTTCTTGACTTTTTTTTTGGCTTTTTTCTTGGTGACCATAGACTTCCTTTCGTTAAATTAAAAACTAATTACTAAAAGTTTAATCTATTAAAAAAATATGGCACCCAGATGTTAAATCATTTTTATAAAAATATGCTTTGCTGTCAAGAAAATAATAGTACTTCACTTAATTTTTTTTTGCTATTTTTTTATAAGAAAAAATATCCTTTTCAGTATGTTACGTTGAATGCCGTTTCGGCCTTATTTTAAGCGGCTATATTAATTTTGCGCTTTAAATTTAATTTGTTTTAAATATTTTTACTAATATTACATAATAAAAATTAACGTAATACAAACCGATCTTTACTCAATTTTATATGGTTTGACGTCAATATTTTTATTATCTTTAAAAAAGGGGAAATTTTTTGAAGATTTTCTTCAATCAATGAAAACTGTTTCAACCTCTGAACAGGAATTCTATTCAATGCTTGAATGTCTAAAAAACCACTTTCTGTTAAGTGCGTTTTTAATCGAACAAACATACTGAGCCTTTTGTTTTTTAACTTAATATTAATTCGTATGGGTTTTGCGAGCCGAAGTTTATCTTTTAAGTTGGCTATGGACGGGTTACTTTCAGTGGGATCAAAATAAATTAAAAGCTGATCAAGAGTATCATCTCCAATATGGGTAATATTTAGATTAGTCTCAATTTGATCAAGTTTAAAATATGTAGTCTTTGTTTCTGGAGATACAGAAATAATTAACTCAGCATTGCCACTTATTTTAGAATCTGTTTCTTTTTTGTTTTCGCTATTTATTTTTAAAATCTTTTTTAAATCTATGCTTGCAAAGTTTGCCTTTAAGGAAAGTTTATGCGCTATGTCGCCAGGCAGAAAATATACATTCCCTATAACCGTTCCACCTTCAAGTTCAAAAGAAAATTGTTCAACAGCAAATCTATTATTTTTTAAATAAAGATCCAGAAGGATACGTTTTAAGCTACGTTTTCCCTCTTGTACGCTGCTAATGGAAAGGAGGTCTTTATGTTTGGAATAACTCCTGAGATCAGAAAATAGCCCTGACTGAGAAATGAATTTATTTGAATGTTTTACTGGTGGATTATTTTTTCCATTTATAAATAGATATGATTTATTTATTGGAATATTTCCGGTTATGTTATTAATAAGAAAACCGTCTTTTTTAAAAGTAAAGTTTTCAAATTCTATATTTCCATCCAGGCTTAGCTTCTCTTCAGGAATTAGTCTAATAATAACGTTTGTGCTTAATCTTCCTGTAAAGTTAATTGGGCTATTTAAAGAAAACTTTTTCTTCCTGTTTATAGAAAGGCTGGAGTTTAATTTCAACTTTATTCTGTTAAGTACTTCTAAGAAGTTAACACGGATGTTTTTGGTCAGGAAAGGATTAAATCCTTCAATTACACCCTTTAAAGACTGAGAGATAATTCCATTATTTATTTTGAGAATAGAGTTGTTAATATTAAGAATATTGAAATCGCTAAGTGAGTAATCGTATTGAAAATAAATGTCGGAAAGTCTGGGGAGTATTGATTGAAAATCTTCAATCACAGAACCAACTGATGTTGTGCCGCTTACGTTAATTACGTTAGAGCCTAAATTATCAATCTTCGTTATAGAGTTCAAATTGTCTATTTTTAAGTTATATTGTTTAAACTCTAAAGTCATTTTGTCGATATTTAATTTTGAATTAAATTTAAATGGGAAATCGAATTCACTAATATTAATTTTAGATGGTATTATCCCCTCGGCGCTTGTGTTGATACGCATCGCACCGCTCAAGTTTTGTATAGGAAATTTTTTATGGTAAGAACGTGGCATGTTTTGCCAGAATCGTTTCATATCCAACACAATATTGAGATCACGAACATTAAATTTATTTTCATTGTTAATTATTCCTTCACGCAAAGAAATACTGAATAAAGGAAGACTGGCAATGTAAGCGTTTTTTATTGTTATTGATTTGTTTTGTTTATCAAGTAAAAGAAAAAGATGCGCGGTAACGTTGTTTTTAAGGCGTATCAGGCTTTTATTATGAATTCTCAGCTCCTTAGTCGTTGGAAAAGTTGCTGTGATTTTACCGGTAGCGGTCCCGGGCAGGTTCCATTTGGCAGGTGAGTTTTTAGCATCTGAATTTGCAGGATTACCGACAAATGATCCCTTAACTTTAATGGGAAACGTTATTGAAGATTGATTTTTTATATTAAGTCTGATCTCATCCGATTGCATGTCAAAATTCATTATTAGTTCATCAGGCGCCTTCTCTGAAGAAAAAACATGGATATTTTTTTGAAGACCGGTTAATGAAACCGTTTTACTTGTAAAATTATCAAGACGTAATTTAACTTCAACATCAAACTTATCAGGAAAATTTCTTTTTAAATCAAGCTTATTCAGCTTGACTGTTCCGGAGACGTTATTTAATGAGAAATTTGGTTTAGAGTGAACAATGTCAATGTTGTCAAAGGAAAATAAGCCTTGAACTCCAGCATCAAGCTTATTTTCATTTTGTAAAGACCCAACCAAACTCATTTGCTTGATACCCAAATGACCGTCTATATTTAAATTTGGTATTAGAGAAGAGATATACCGGTTTATTTTTTTCAGGTTGATTAGAGAGTCTATCAAAATAAGATTAAAATTTAATTTCTTCAAGATACGATGGATTTCACCGGAAATTATTAAATTAAAAAAATCATTCGATGCAAGACTTATTTTATTAAATTGTATTTTTTCCTCTGCCATGTCCAGCAATAAATCAAGGCCAAAAGAAAGTTGGTTTAGTTCGATATGATCCCGATAAAATGCTGAGAGATTATTAAACCGCACTTCCCCATTTATACGAATTGCATTGAGCTTTTGGAATGTAATATTAAGCTGGTTGTTAATTGCTGAGCGGAACCGGATTTTTTCAGGATATGCCTGCTGAAAAGAAAGAGCGCTTTCAGGAGAGCCGGTTATTTTTGCGTTAATATTATATGACGTGGAAGATAATCTGCCGGTCAAAAATAAATTTATCCCTGAGAGTTCAACAATAATATTATCGTCATAATTTAAGGATAAATATAGATCTTTAATATTAAATGCGTTGAGATCTATGTCAAAAGGCAAAACAGGTATTTCGGTCTTCTTGGTAACGGCAGTTTTAGGTTCATCTTTTAATTGGACACCCGATTCTAATAATGGAATATTCCACTGATTTTGTAAATGTTTAAGCTTAATCACCGGCTTATTAATACTTATCCGATTAATAACCAGCTTTCTTTTCAATAATTGTTTGAAATCATACTGTAAAGAGATTTTTTTGACGGAGAGCAACTGAAGGTCTTCATTACCGATAATAATATTTGTCAGTTCAATTCCGCTTAATGGATTGAACTGGATCATTTCGATACTTACTTTTTTATTTAGAATTTCTTCTAACTTATTTTCCGCGATCCGTTTTAATTCCTGAGCCGGGAAAAGCAGTTTAATTATTAAAAAAAGACAGATAAAAAAAAGCGAGAGGACGCCTAATAAAATAAGTCCGAATCGTATAACTTTTTTCAAAATAAATCTCCCTGGATTTTTTTTGATGTAGAATTCACAAGCATATATTTTTTTAATCCATGTGATAAATTTTGAAGTGCATCGACGACCGAGCCGATGCTATTGGAAGCGTCTCGAAAATTGGAAAATACTGAATAAGAAATCGTAGTAAAACCCACTTATCCAATGAGCGCTCAGAGCAGTGGATTCGGTGCGCTATATTACTAACTTGCAAAACCGTGTTTTTTTAGTCGTTGTTTACTTTTGCCTTTTACAACGACTTATGCAAAGCACA
>CBDUII010000028.1:0-14274 GCA_965367285.1 uncultured bacterium | reverse complement strand
AAGTTTACAATTATATCAGAATGAATGCTGCTATACTTAACTTTCGATGTTTGAAAAACAATTAGTCCAGGAATTACTAAAATACAGACCGTAATTAATTATTGTTTCAGCCGGGTTTGATGCCCATGACAAAGATCACCTGGCTTCAATGAATGTTACAGCAGACGGTTTTTACCGGATGACACGCCTGATTTGTGAAGCCGCTGAATCAGTCTGCGAGGGAAGAATCCTTTCGGTTCTGGAAGGCGGGTATAACCTGAAGGCGTTAGGAGAATCGGTGGTTTTACACCTGAAAGGTTTGTTAAAATGGTTATGACACAGGTATAATTAAAGTGATCCGTTACTTCTAATAGGGGGAAGATAAATGTTTCAAAAATATCTCAGGCATTTTACGGAAAAAGTGATTGAAGCTTTGAATATCGCGACAATGGAGATGATTAATCTTCGGCAAAATATGCTAACGCCGGAGTTTGTAATGCTTGGCCTGTTGGAAGAAGAAGATTCGATAGTAGTGAGAATTCTGGAGTTAATTGAAAGCGATCCGCAGACAACCAAGGAGAAAATAGTTAACAAAATTTATGACAGCCAGGAAGGGATGACAAAGCTTGATATGAAAGATGTTTCGCAAATAGCTTTCGCGAAAGAAACAGAAATCCTTTTTGAAGACGCGTTAGAAGAATCACAAAAACAGGAAGACAAATTTATAGGGGCGGGAGTTATGTTTTTAGCTCTTTTTGACCCCAAGATAGGTAAGGCCTCTGAAATCCTCCGTGAAGTTGGTTTGACTCATGAAAAGTTTCGAGAAGGACTGGAGCGCATCAGAAGCGGCAGAAAGATTACCGATAGGCATGCCGAAGGAAAACTCGATGTGTTAAACCAGTTTACAACCGATCTGACTGATATGGCCAGGGAAGGGAAATTGGACCCTGTTATAGGCCGTCAGAAAGAAATTCACAGGATAATCCAAATCCTGTCGCGTAGAAAAAAGAACAATCCAGTTTTAATCGGAGAACCGGGAGTAGGAAAAACTGTGATCGTTGAAGGATTGGCCCGGCAAATAGTTGATGCCGAGGTTCCCCGATCCCTGCTAAATAAAAAAGTAAAGGTATTGGAAATGGCGGAGCTTATAGCAGGGTCAAAAATGAGGGGAGAATTTGAAGAACGTATGAAAGCAGTGCGGGATGAAATAGTTGCTTCAGGAGGACAGGTAATTCTTTTTATTGATGAAATTCATACTATTGTGGGAGCCGGGGCAAGCAGTGGTGGAGTGGACGCGTCAAATATGCTTAAATCCGCTTTAGCAAGAGGACAACTTCAATGTATAGGAGCAACAACCCTGGACGAATACAAGAAATCTATAGAACAGGACAAAGCCCTGGAGAGACGGTTTCAATCGATTATTGTGGAAGAACCCAGTTACGAACAAACAATCGACATATTGAACGGTTTGAAAAGCCGATATGAACAGCATCACGAGGTTTCTTATCTCCCGGAGGCGACACAGGCAGCCGCCAAACTTTCCGAAAAATACATCATGGATCGCCGTTTGCCGGATAAGGCAGTAGACCTTCTGGATGAAGCGGGTTCCAAAAAACATCTGGACCTGATTTATGTTCCACCTGAAGTCAGTAGTCTTGAGAAAAAAAGGAAAGAATTACTGCAAACGCAAAAAGATCATTTCATGAGTCAGAAATTTGAGGAGGTGGCTAAACTGCAGCAGGAACTCCTGGAAGTTGAAAAAAAGCTGGAAACAGAGAAAAAGGGATGGTCTGAAAAAATGAGTAAGATGGATTCATGTGTTAACGAAGAAGATATTGCTCGCGTTGTCTCTTTATGGACAGGAATTCCTGTTACTAAACTTGTGGAAGCCGAATCTAAAAAACTGACCCACATGGAAGATAATCTGCATAAAAGAATAGTCGGGCAGGATAATGCGATTGTCGCTGTTAGTAATGCCATTAGAAGAAATCGGGCCGGATTAAAGGAAAAAGATCGTCCGATCGGAACATTTCTTTTTCTCGGGCCAACCGGGGTGGGAAAGACAGAGCTGGCAAAAGCCCTTGCCGAGTTTTTAATGGATGATGAAAACAAGATTATCCGCCTGGATATGTCGGAATATATGGAACGACATACCGTCTCCAAAATTATCGGTTCTCCCCCAGGTTATGTCGGCTATGATGAAGGAGGCCAGTTGACCGAGAGGATACGCAGAAACCCCTATTCCATTGTTCTTTTAGATGAACTGGAAAAAGCTCACCCCGATATCTTTAATATATTGCTTCAGATTCTGGACGATGGTCGGCTGACGGACGCGCATGGAAGAACCGTCAGTTTTAAAAACGCTATCATTATTGGGACTTCCAATATCGGTAGTTTATTGCTAACGAACGATAAGGCAAATATCGGTTTTGGAAAAGACCGGAGCAGTAAGACATATTCTGAAGTAAAACACCTTGTACTAGGAGAAGTAAAAAAGTTTTTTAAACCTGAATTTCTAAATCGTCTGGATGATCTAATTGTTTTTCACCGGTTGAATAAAAAACACATCACCGAGATTGCCGACATGCTAATAAAAAAGCTTTCGGAACGTCTGTCAGAAAGAGGTTTTACTATTAAAGTGAAAAATGATGCAAGGGATAAAATTGTGTCTGACGGCTATACTCCTACATATGGCGCCAGACCCTTGAAGAGGGAAATAGAAAGGCAGATCGAAAATCCTTTGTCTTTAAAAGTAATTGGCAATGAATTTAAAAGTGGCGATAAAATTGAAGTTTTTCTGAAAAACGGTAAAATAGAATTTAAGAAAAAATAAATATGGCTGCGAAAGATTATTATAAAATACTTGGTGTTTCAAAAAGCGCCGAAGGGGGTGAAATTAAAAAAGCCTTTCGAAATATGGCTATGAAATATCACCCTGACCGTCATAAAGGGGATAAAAGGGCGGAAGAAAAGTTTAAAGAGATCAATGAAGCCTATGCCGTCTTAAGCGATCCTAAAAAGAAAAAACAGTATGACATGTTTGGCGCAGAAGGGTTTCACCAGCGCTTCAGCCAGGAAGATATCTTCAAAAACTTTGACCTTGGAAGTATATTTAGAGATATGGGTTCCGGGGGAGGGGATATCTTCAGCCAGTTTTTTGGAGCCGGAAGACAGGGTTCGAGCCGCTCTCCATTCGGGCAGCGAGGTTCAGGGTTTGGATTTGATTCGCAATTAGACTTCAATGGATTTCAGCAGGGATCAATGGATCAGCCTACAAAGGGGAGGGACCTGGACTATGAACTCTCCTTATCCCTTGAAGAAGCGGCCTCAGGTGGAGAAAAACAGGTTGTTTACCGGGTAGGTAAGGAAAAAAAAGAGATAAAGGTTAAAATTCCAGCCGGTATTGCTGATGGACAAAAACTTAGATTAGCAGGCAAAGGATTGAGCGATATTCCCGGTCTTCCGGCAGGAGATCTTTTTTTTAACATCAAGATTCAGAATCACCCGGTGTTTAAAAGAGAAGGCAATGATCTATCCATTGAAAAAGAGATTAAGTTTTCGGAAGCGGTTTTAGGCACGTCCCTCGAAGTCCCTACCATAAGTGGAAATAAAAAAATGAAAGTTCCAGCGGGTACCCAGAGTAATACCAGGATGAGACTTAAAGGACAGGGAATGCCTGTTTTTAGAGGAAAGAGTAACGGTGATCTGTATGTCAAATTAATTATTTCAGTTCCAAAGAAATTGACAAAAGCACAAAAGAAATTTATGCAGGATATGGCTAAAACAGGAATATAAATCCGTAACAAGTGTAATAATTAGGGTGATATTGATATGAAAACAGGAATCGAGAAAAGGAAACTATGGCCTTTCGTTGAAGCTAAAAAAGTTTTAAAGCGGTATGATTATAATACCGAGCATGTTTATACTTTTGAAAGTGGGTTTGGTCCGTCAGGATTGCCGCATATCGGGACATTTGGAGAAGTTGTCAGAACGGAATTTATTATTAACGCCTTAAAAGAATTTGGTTTTAAAACTAAACTGATTGCTTTTTCTGATAATTTAGACGGCTTGCGCAAAGTGCCAGAAGGAATGCCCAAATGGCTTAATGAGTATCTTGGAAAACCGGTATCATCCATTCCCGACCCTTACGAAAAGACCCCATCTTTTTCAGCTTATATGAACAATAAACTCAAAGAAATGCTTGAATGGATGGAAGCAGACTACCAGTTCAAATCGTCAAAAGAGACTTATGAAAACGGGGAGTTTGATGAAGGCATCAAGATATTATTGAAAAGCTATAAAAAGCTTGAAGAAATAATAGCTCCGACTTTGTCTGAAGATACGCTGCGGAACTGGTATCCTTTTTTCCCTATTTGTGAAAAGTGCGGGAAGGTTTTGACCACTGTTGTGAAAGACGTAAACCTGGATGACTTTACGGTTAAATATGAATGCAAAAAAAGTCACGGGGAGATTCACGGGTGCGGACACGAAGGTTCACAGACAGCCTTGAAAGGGCGCGGCAAAATGACCTGGCGGGTTGACTGGCCTTTGAGGTGGTATGCGTTAGGTGTCGATTATGAGTTGTATGGCAAAGACCTTATAGATTCCTTTGTGATAGGTAAAAAGATTATGAACAGAATATTTCACATTAAGGAACCTGAGAATATGTTTTATGAAATGTTTCTGGACGAATATGGAGCAAAAATATCAAAATCAGTAGGCCGGGGACTCACCGTTGAAGAATGGTTGAAGTATGGAACTATCGAATCACTGAATTTATTAATGTACAGGAAGCCGAGAAAGGCAAAAGAACTATCGTTTAATATCATTCCCGCTTATGTGGATGATGTAATATCTTATTCCAGAAATTATCATAATGGGTCTGAGAAGGAGGAGCATGATTTTAAGTTTATCACAAATTACCGACCCGATGGAAAGGTTTTCCCGCAAATCAGCTATATGCTTATCTGTAACCTGATGGCAGCTCTTAAATCCACAAACAGAGAGATGATAAGGAGCTACCTCTCAAAACAGATAGAGTTGACGGAGAAAGACCTATCCGGCAGCTTTTTGGAAGAGATGATAAACAAGGCGGAACGATATTACGAGGATTTCGTAAAAACCCACAAACCGCAAATCACTTTTTCAGATGAGGAGATTTCCCTTTTAAACCAGCTTATCGAATTTCTCAAAAACGAGGCAAGGGCAGAGGAGATTCATAATAATATCTATGAATTAGCGAGGAATAACAACGTCAAGCCGCAAGCTTTTTTCAAAACCATCTATCACGCATTGATCGAGCAGGATAGGGGACCGCGAATAAGCAATTTCATCAAAATGATCGGACAGGGAAAAACCATTGAAATTATAACCAGTAAAATTGAAAAGATAAAAAATCAACTTCCCAATTTAACAAAATAGCCGATATATTTTTTAATAAAAGCAAAAGTCAACTGACCTTTAATGCCTGCGGCTATTCCTTTTTGTCCCATCCGGATCAGGATTTACCAGGTTAGCTAAAAGTAATAGCGGCCCGGGATTGTTTTTTAACTTTTTACTCTTACTTAATTGATGTATAAGAAATTTTGGGACAAAGCTTTTTCCTGTTAAGGAAATAATGGAAATCCAAAATAATTCCGGTTTTGACCGTGTGTAATCTGATGAAACGACGAGTTGGCACAGGGATTTTTCACTTTTCCCTTCCACATCATTTTCACTGATAATTTTTTCTTTTAAAGCCATTTCTGTTAATCGGGTCTTGGGAAAATATAAGAGAGAAAGCAAATGGAAATCAAAAGGCCGCTTCAACTCCAGTAAAAATTTGACTGCTTCTTTCTTGTCGTCCTCGTTTTCAAAAGGATTGTCAAAAATTAAATCGAGTTTAGGGGTCACCCTGTTTTTATTTAACAAAGAACTTGTTTTCGTTAGAATAGTAGGGAAAAGGAAGTGTGCAAAAGGGTTGATCTACCGGTTCAATTTCATTGGAAACAATTGTTCCGTTTTGTTTAGTCCACAGGTTAGGGATAGAGAAATCCTCTTGACCCACGTTTTGGAAAGAGTTTAACAGCCTGTTAAGAGATGTTTCCCCTTCTCCCCTGCAAATATAATCAGCTTCCCGGATGCACTCTTCCGGGGCAATGGTCGCATGCGCTCCACCCCAAACAACTGGAATACCAAGTGCGGAGTGAATTTCACGAGTAATAGTTTTTGAAATATTAAAAAGAGCGGAACAACTAACACTGATGCCTGCAATTTTTGGGTTTATTTTTTCCAAAATGCTAATTAAGAGATCTTTTTCCTTTTGAGTTGCTTTTTTCCCGTTATTAGCGATCATATCCTTTAAAAAGATGACATTTACGTCATAACCCTGTTTTCGTAGATATGACGCGAGGTAGTGAACTCCTAAGTTATGAACATTATAAAGAGATATTAAAACGAAGCCATTGTTCATTCGGTGTTACCTTGAAATGAGGAATTTTATATTGGTATTTGCATTTGAAAAAATAAAGTTTAGAGGAGCTCCAATATAAAGTGACCTGTGGGTTTTATTTTTAATTTAAAAGTTAATCACTTCACTGTTTTTTATTGTTATTGGGATCGACCTCATCCATAATTGGTTTTTCCACCAATCTTTGTTGTCAACGTACCATTTAATAGTTTTTTCAAGACCGGTTTTAAAATCAGTGTCCGATTCCCAGCCCAGCAGTTTTAACGCTTTTTCTTGAGAGGAGACATGTTTTTTTACCTGGCCGGGACGATCCGAACAGAATTTGATAAGTGATTTTGGTTTTCCAAGTATTGAGAGAATTGTCTCCGCAACTTTGATTATGGAAATACTTTTTCCAGTTCCCATGTTGATAACCTTTCCTTTGATTTTGTTAATGTCGGTGTTTAAAACCCTATCCAGTCCATTGCATAAATCCTGAACATAGAGCCAGTCTCTGCAATTCTCTCCGTTTCCATGAATCATAAGAGGTTCATTTAAAATAGTGCTGGTAATAAACCTGGGAATAGCTTTTTCAAGATGCTGGCGGGAACCGTAGTTGTTGAAAGGACGAATGATAACGGCAGGGATATCGTAAGTGGCCCAATAAGAATAGACCAGCCGGTCCGCTCCGGCTTTCGCGCTCGCATAAGGGGTTAGAGGATTCAATGGGTGTTCCTCTGTCATTGGCTCCTGCATTGCCGTACCATAGACTTCAGAGGAGGAGATGTGAATGAATTTTTCCACTTTTTTATAATGCTTTAGAACTGAGTTAGCGATAGTCTGTGTGCCGAGAACATCTGTTTCAAAGAAGACCATATTATCAAATATGGACCTGGCGACATGGGATTCCGCCGCGAAATGAAAAACCATATGAGATTTCGAGACCAGGTCGTCCACTAATTCAGCATTTCGGATATTCCCATAATAAAAAGAGAAGTTCTTATTATCTCTCAGTGTTCCAATAAAGTTTTCCAGGTTTCCGGCGTAAGTCAACGCGTCCAGGACAATAATTTTATACTCCGGGTAGTTCTTACAGATATGCCTAACGAAATTGCTTCCTATAAAACCTGCACCACCGGTTATTAATATAGTCTTCAACAGAATTCTCCTGAACTTTTATACTTTGACGTATGGCAAACGTTCTTTAATAAAATATTTCAAATTTCTGATGGGGAATCCGAGAACTCTTTCTTCAAATAGCCTGTCGCAATTTTTACATAAATTTACAGAAAGAGGCTTGGCGCCGGTGAGATTCTCCCGGAGACTCACCATCCTGTCATTATTCCATATGTTCCTTAATGGCCTATCGGCAACATTCCCCATAACATAAGCTCCGGAAAAATCTCCGCAGCAAGGAACAACGTCTCCGTTCCACAAAACGTTCATGGTAAACCACGGGTCGATACAGGGATGAAATTTTCTGGACACGTTCCTCGCGGGAGCTCCAGGGATATCCATATCTTGTCCCGGCCACCGGATAGGAGAAATTGCGCTGAAACGGTTTACCGGAAGGCCGTCAAATATCTTTTTAAACTTCTCCCGGTTATCCGAGCTAAATTCCTTTTCATCCATCATCAGTGTTTGAATTATAGTAAACGGCTTATTACTGTTTAGACTCTTTTTTATCTCCAAAAAACCTTTCACCTTTTCCAGGGTTTTTTGAAAATCCGATTTTTTTCTTATAGAATTGTACGTGTCCGCATTATAACCGTCAAAAGAAATAGAAAGAATGTCAGCTTCGCTTGTTATCAGTTTTTCTGAAAGATTTTTTGTTAAGAGTGTTCCGTTGGTATGTATTTTTACCATTAAACCATGAGATTTTATATAACTGATCATTCCCAAAATTTCAGGATGAAGCAAAGGTTCTCCTGTAAGAAAAAGGTTTATGTGTACGGCAAAGGAAGAAGCCTCATCTATTACCTTCTTGAACACAGAAAAATTCATGCTGCCTTTCTTTGATTCAGGCAGTTCCTTATTCGGGCACATCACGCATTCGAGGTTGCATATATTAGTAGGTTCCAGGAAAATGCCGGTTGGCAAAAAACTGCAATGCACCCTTTTTCTCTGGTACTCGTAAAGATTTCCTAAAAGTCTTGTGAAATAGGATATTTTATTCAACAGTCTTCTCTCCTGATTTTGTCGAGCCTGAACCGGATAGGGTTAATTCTTTTTATCAAGCACTTCCTGAATCAACCAGACGATGTTTTTTCCTTTCAACATGTCCTGATCTTCTTTGACAATGAGTATGATTGGGAAACCGTTTGATCGTTTATCTTTTCTCATCATCCTGAGGATGTTCCAGCCCTGCATGTCTGGCAATTCTTTTTCTACTATCAAAAGGTCCGGTTTGTTTTTCTGCACGATCTTTAAAATCTCATTCCCTTTAGAGAAAGATGAGAGAGAATACCCTTTTTTTCTCAGTAAATTTTCCAATAAAGGTGCATTTCCGGCGATGAAAATTCTTGCATTTTCCTTTACGCTCAGTTTTGTTAATTTGTGTTCAATTTTTTCCACTTCATCCGGATATAAAATGAAATCGGTATTATAAGAGAAATTACACATTATCCATCCTCTGTGTCTTGCCTTTTCGAGGTATTCGGGGTCAAACTCCGGAGTAGTTATGGTTCCTCTGGCAATATTCATTTTTGAGAAATCTATGTCTTTTATATATTCTTTTTTTAAGCATTCTTCGTATATTTTCGTACCTGGCAGGGGGATGGTTATAAAAAATTCAACATAATCCAGGCCTGTTTGTTTCAGTTTTGCTGCCGCCTCCAGGGTCATTTCAATATCCTCTTTTTTTTCACCCGGTGTGCCGATCATAAACATCCCGATGGTGTATATTCCCAATTCCTTCATGATTTGAACAAGGGCCGGCACCTTTTTCAGGTTTAAGGGTTTTCTCATGATTTTGAGCACCCTTTGGCTGCCGGATTCTATGGGCAAGTTCATGCTGTAACAGCCCGAAAGTTTCATTTTCTCCAACAACGGTCTATCCAGTCTATATAGTGCAACACCGTTAGGTAGACTCCAGGTCAAGTCCCACTTCTGTTCCAATATTCCATCAAGGATTTTGTGCACTCTTTTTTTATCGTGGGCAAAATTGTCATCATCAAAATAGATTTCTTTGTATCCCTGGGACACCAAAAGTTCGATTTCTTTTAAAACATTATCTGCCGAACGGGCTCTGAACTTATGCTTGCCCCACATAAATTCGCAGGAACAATAGGTACAAGCTGCCGGGCATCCCCGGGAACTTACAATCGGCGTATATGGCAATCTAAAGTTTTCAATAGGCGCTACAGAGTGAGACATATTAATTTCAGAATATTTAGTCATTGGGAGGAGGTGTCTGGCAGGGAAGGGCAGATCATCTATGTTTTGGATAAAGCATGATTTCGGGTTAATTTTTATAGTATCTCCATCTTTGAACGCTAATCCATCCACTTCTGAAATATTCTTGCCATTTTCTAACGCCTTTAAAAGAGAACGGAAAGAATAATCCCCTTCTCCTAAAATAACATAGTCGATATTGCTTTCCGCCAGGACTTCCCGCGGCAGGGCAGTAGGGTGATCGCCTCCAGTAACAACCACGATATCTTTACAGAGGGATTTTATCCTTATCGCAAGCTCTTTTACATTAGAGTGTTGGTAACTAAACATGGAACTAATACCCACCACGTCGGGTTTATATTGAAGGATTCTTGTGTCTATATCCTTGGAACCCAGCCCATAACTAACCATGCCGTCTCCCAGTTCTTTTACATTCCAAAAACCTTCTGCTACCGCATCCAGAATTTTTACATCATAAAGGTTTTCTAAAACAGCAGCTAAATATGCGAGACCGAGAGGGGGCGCTGAGCGTGGATTCTCAACTTCTTTGTAAATAGTTCGAGGTGGTTGGATTAGTAAGATTCTTTCTATTTTTCTATTAAGCATGATTATCTGTTCTGTCTTTTTTCATCAAAAAAAATTTTTCAAATACTCTTTTTAAAAAGATACTTCTTTAATCTATTACAGGTTTCTTCATATACCATCATAGTCATAGAAGGCGTAAATTTACCTACCTGATTTTTGATATCCTGTCCTTTGAACATTTTTAATATCCACAAGGCAAAGTCAGCACCTGAATCCATAGTTAAAGAAATGCCGCCAGAAAACCTTGGATTAATTTCTATCAAACTTAACATGCCGCTATCCTGAAGAATACATTGGATGTTAATAGGGCCGACAAACTTCAAACTCTTTGCAACAGCAAGGCCAAAATCAATAAGATTCTGCTTTTTTACGGTGATCCCGACATCGCTTACCCCGTCCCTGGTATACATTCTTTCTCTTGGCACTACCGAGACCGGCTTACCGGTGAGATCCAGCAAAACATCTATTGTATACTCAACGCCGGCAATATGCTCCTGAAGGAACGGGTTATCAATGAAGCCATAAAAAAAATTGAGTTCCTTATTATTTTTTAAAACATAAGTATTTTTGGTTCCAAACCCCTGTACTGGTTTAATAATCAGCGGAAACTCAGTGTTCCCTTTCAGCTCTTTTAGAGAAAAAATACTTTTTGGTAATGGAATGTTCTTTTCAGAAAAGTACTCGTGAAACGCTCTTTTATTGTTGCAAATTTTTATGCTCCTGAGATCAGACACAAGGATTTTAATTTCTTTTTTTTTATAGCGTTCTCTATTTTTTGCCAAGTGATAAATATCCGCGTCAGTAGTAGGAATAATCCAGTCAACTTTTTCCCTGCGGCAAATTTTCAATAACCTGCTGTCAAAATGGGGAGAGGATATCCGGGGAACCATGGATGACTTCTTTGCAATGTACAATCCTGGACTGAAAGGGTTTTCATCCACGACAACCACTTTACCTGCCGGATCAACGGACTTTAATCTTTTCATGAAAGCTTTAACTAATCTTACTCTCCGCCCGCTGCCGGCAGAGGTGAATAATATATTCATAAGATTCTCTTATCTTTTTATCGGTTTCATTTAGAATTTTTTCTAAAGAGTCGCGAGGAAAGCTTTCAAAAACGCCTTGCGTATTGGCTTCCCGAAAAACCCAGGAATCAATTTCCGAATATATATCCTGTTTCGTTTTCCCACTACTGGTACCCATACCTGTTTTATCGGTCAGCAAAAAAATACATTAACATTTTGAATAAATATATACATTTTTAATCCAGGAAAAAATCAATTTTAAACATAGGTTTTTTAAGAGTACGTTGGTTTATCCTTAAAATGTACTCGCCATGAAACCTTAAAATCATACATTGCAGGCCAATAGTTAAAAAAATCAGGGACAAAAGCATTACTCGCGACTCTATTTCCGTGATAATAGAGAAAATAAAACGTATGGAAAGGTAATAGGCGCTCATTGCGGAGCCGGTTATAAATAAACTAAACCCGATAAAACCTACTATTATAAAAGGTATGGTGGAATAACTGGTAACAATATCCATGGTTAAGTTAATGAGTGATATAAAAGTATATTTTGATTTTCCATATTTTCTTCCGCTATGGCTAATATCAACCTCTTTTATTTTCTTTGCCCCTATCATTCCCAAAAGCAATAACTCTTTACCGGTTTCTCCGAAATCCAGAATATATTTTACCATGTCCCTGGTAAAAGCCCTGAAACCACATCCGTAATCATGGAACCGTTTTCCGGTATAAAGAGAAACTAACCCATTAGCTAAAAACGAAGGGATCTTCCTCTTGAAAAAAGAGTCTTCCCTTTTTGTTCTTTTACCACATACAATGTCGTAACCTTCGGAAATCGCTTCCAGAAATTTCGGAATGTCTTCAGGTATATTTTGCAAATCTGCGTCTAACGTTATGACTGCGTTCCCTTTAGAATATTCGAATCCTGCCATTAAGGCGGATTGCTGTCCGTAATTATGCCGCAACCTGATAATTTTTGTTTTTCTATCTTTTTTATGAAATTCTTTCAAAATTCCTGGACTGCTGTCCGTACTCCCGTCAGCAACATAGAGACTGTCCAATGTCTTCCCAGTCTTTTCCAGTTCATTGACAAGCCCCCCTTCCCTCCTCGTCAGACTGTTCTCCTCATTATAAACTGGGATAACTATTGAAATATCTATTTCATTTTTCATAATCCAATTTTATTTTATCACCAAAAGCAATGGAGCGTACGCACTAATTGAAAACAGGGGGGGGTAGCTAATTAATTGTTTTATCGGTAGTAATTATCTTTTTCGTTAGCTAAACACAGCTTTATATTTTTCCATAATTTTATTCCAGGAATATTCTTTGGCTCTTGATTTCCCCCTTTTCCCCATTTCTTTTCTTAAACCCTCATTCATAACTAACTGTTTTATTGCGTTATAAAATTTATCAGAGTCTCCGGGAGGAATCAAAAAACCTGTTTTCTTGTGTTGAATTATTTTTTTAAGTCCACCTACAGCGTTAGCAATTACAGGCACACCTGTTGCCATTGCCTCCAGAGCTGCTATACCAAAGGGTTCTTCCCAGAGAGCCGGCATCACGCATAAATCAGCCTTATTGTAAAGATCTGGCATCTGATCGTGAGGAATCCAGCCTGCTGTTTCAATACCTTCTTCTCCAAAGTCAGTTTTTCCTGTGATTAAAAGTCTGATCTTTGGATATTCTTTTAGCAGCCTATGGAAAACCTTGAGAAAAAACTCGAATCCCTTGGCAGGGTCGTCTATCCGTCCCGGAAAAAGAATAGTAACATAATTATTTTTCTTCCGCTCTTTTTTAGAAAAATTTTTAGAATCTATACCTGAGGAGATGACTTTTATCTTTCTAAAGGAAGGGAAGAAAGCCTGAACCCTTTTTTTTATAATTTTATTATAGACAATGATGCGATAAGCCCTTTCAATATTTCGGATCAGGAGATTATGATATTTCTTGGAAAACACTTTTGCCATTTGCATTTCACGAAATACAGGATGATCCCAGTTTATAGATGGATCTTCATGAATGCATTGCTTGCAACGACCAGGATCGGTTAAATAGGAGGCAGAGCAGACGCGGCCTTTGTTATCCATCAGGTTGCAACGGGGACAAACAAGGTCGTAAGCATAAGATCTCCAGATAATTTTATATTTTCTAAGTCTCTCTGCCAGGTACGGTTTAAACCCATACATGTCCCCAAGAAAAACAAATTCCGGATCGTAATCCGTCACAACCCGGGACATTTTTTCAATAAAATTATCAAGGTTAAAAGTGGATAAATTAAAGTGTAAATTTTCGACACTAAAAAAGAGTTTTTCATTGTTGCCTATTCTGCCGCGAGGGAAATATAAATCGTCTTCTATCACGGGCAGAAAAAAAACGATATCAAAACCATTTTTTGACATAAAGTTCATTATAGAAGCTAGATCTACTGAAGATCCTCCAATGGGAGGCCAGGAGAAGAAAGTGTCCACAACAGCAATTTTTCTTCCTTTTGGTTTAGTTGATTTTAATTTTGCTTTAATTAAGGGTTTATCAAAAATGGAGCAAAAAGAGTCTTTCTTGGCTTTTGGCGGGTAAAGGGTTTTTATTTCTATCTCGTTGCTTTTCAGTTCAAGTATTTTGGATTTCATTTTGTCCTGAAATTCATAGGAAGATATCAGGATTCCGTGAGCCTTTAACTTAACGGCTTTTTCTACAGGATAAACATTAAAACCGAGAAATCCTTTTTTTTGTTTTGTGAAAGACTGGTCTATAAAACCGAGAAAACAAGAAGGCAATGGTTTGATATGTTTAAGAAGTTCCCTGGAATGAATGCCCGCGCCATAGATGAAATATTTTTTTTCTTCCCTGTGCCAGCGGTTG
>CBDUII010000027.1:0-14390 GCA_965367285.1 uncultured bacterium | reverse complement strand
CCATCGCTGCTTGTCAAAAGATGCATCTTTTAGTTCTGAACAACAATATCATCAAACTTAGGTGATGTAATAACTCTATGATCATCGGTGAATAACAAGTGCCCCTCGTCAAATACGTTATGACAATGCTTGCAACAAACAGGATCCTTTCAAAATGGGGGATCTGTTGTGAATCTAATATTCTAGAATATTATCGAGTTTAATCTGGGCTGCATCAACAAATAAGTTTCCAGCAACATCACACAGCGGGACAATACACTTGTAATTGTATTCTCATTGACCAGGTAGAGTTCCTTATTCTTCTTGTGCTTTTAGTAAACCTCAAGTCACTGTTTAGAATATCAACCTCGGGTATTTGTATTTCTTCCTGCTCTGAGATAGCATCAATAAGAGGTTCTGTGAAAATTTCGTCTCTACTTTGCTCATCGATATTTTGCTCTTGGGTAATCGCCTCAAAAATTATTCTAACTGAGTTTTTAAATGGGGAGACTTCTATTAGTGGATTATCACGTATATCTTGCCAATCTTCGACACTCAATAATGGATCGGGTTCAAAATCTTTTATTTCTTGAATGAATTCTGTATATTTCCCGGTATAAATTAATCTCCCATAGGTCTCTCTAAATAAACCGGAATTGATCAAATCTTTTTTCCAATATGATGTATTTCTCCCTTTTCTCGATGTATTACCATCAACGAATGCTTCAAACTCTCTTAATGATATTGACTCATTGTTATCAAGATTATTTAATAAAAACTTCAATGGCATATCTCCATTGGCTGGATTAATACTGTATTGAGTTTGTGAATCGTTAAACGCAAATGGTTTCCTTCTCTACCGCCTGACAGCCCAGCCTGTATTGAGAGTCCTGATCCCTAAAGGAACCGGCAAAACTCGTCCATTAGGAATCCCTGCGATAAAGGACAGGGTAGTGCAAATGGCGGTAAAGCTTGTAATCGAACCAATTTTCGAGGCAGATTTTGAAGATAGCTCCTACGGCTTTCGACCATGTCGCTCCGCGACTGATGAGATTTTATAAGAGGAAAAGTCAACGAAAGAGCAAGCTCCATAATCGGGGAGCGTTTAAGGTCTTAGTCAGCAAGTACAGGCTTATAGACCCAACGAAATATGCCTTGAGTTGATGTCCTGTGAAAGCTTTAGATGAAAGCTGTCGGTAAGCCGTGTGCGGGAAAATCGCATGCACGGTTTGATGAGGAGGGTTAGAATAGCTAATTGAGCTATTCTGCCTTTACTCTACTGAGCTTCGTGGTAAAAATTTTGGTTGCGGCTTCGCTGCGCTGTGGAGTCTTTAAATCAATTATTAATAATTGCATGCTTGGGATCTATAAGATGAAATACTGTTGTTAATCATGCCCACTGGGTTTATTCCAATACCGGCCCCTCCGTGGTCGGATTTTTATTGAATTGAATAAAAAAAGACATTATTATAAATTATATGGCAAGATTGTTATATAAAGTAACCATTCTGTCATTCTGAAAGAGCGAAGCGACTGAAGAATCTCGTTCAGTACAGATGCCACAAAAATTCATTAATTAATTCTACTTTGCGTTATTCCCCATGAAAATTATTCGCCATTTAATATTTATATTTCTATTCAGTTTGTTTGTCCTGAGTGCGTGTAAAGGACTACCAGGAACATCTCCTATAGCAGATGCAGGCACTGACATCTCTACAAGCCAAAATTTAACAGCCGTTCTTCTTGACGGAGGAGGCAGTTCAGACCCTGATGGTGATAGTTTAACTTATAGATGGTCTATTGTCGCTACAGTAGGCGTTACATCAGCTACCTTAACTAATTCAACCTCGGTAAGCCCTACATTAAATATGACAGGGTTTGATGCAGCAGGCGACAGCGTTAGCGTTCAGTTAATAGTAAATGACGGCAAGAATGATTCGGCTGCAGATGTTGTAATAATCAGCCATACATGACCAGCATAGGATGTCAATCTTTTTTAAGTCCTTTACCTGAAATAAGTTGACATTCCTGTTCTTCTGTCATTCCGAGCCTTTCGCCTGTAAATCATCTGTCATAAGTAAGATTCTTCAGTCGCTTCGCTCAAAAAAGAAGGTTTTACAGAGTAATAGTATAGAGAATTCTGTGTCAGAAATAAGACCGGCGAAAATTAGTCTTGAAACATCCACTTTGTGCCAACTCAGGTGTCCTTCTTGCCCGACAGCCAGTAAAGCAATATATCCCAATATAGGTCTCGGATTCCTCAAGTTTAATAATTTTAAAAAAATAGTAGATGAGAATCCATGGATTTCAGAGATCGAGCTGGCAAATTGGGGGGAAATATTTCTCAACCCTGATCTTAAATAAATCATTAAATATGCCCACCAGCGAAAAGTTGCCCTGTCAGACAATATAAGGATGAACCTCAATAAGGTAAAAGAGGATGTACTCGAAACTCTGGTTTAATATAAGTTCCACCGCATAACCTGTTTTATAGACGGAGCGAGCAATGAAACCTACAAAGTATATCGAGTAAGAGGGAATTTAGACGCAGTAATTGATAACATCAAGAGGATAAATTATTTTAAAAAAAAATATCAGTCGAAGTATCCGCTTTTAGTGTGGCAATTTGTGGTTTTTGGATATAATGAGCATGAGATCCCTCTGGCAAGAAAAATGGCAAGTGATTTGGATATGGGATTTCGCCCAAAATTATCCTGGGATTCTGAGTTCTCCCCAATAAAAAACCAGGAATTTGTAAAAAAGGAGATTGGTTTAGATGCCGTGTCAAGAGAAGAATTTAAAAAAGCCTTTGGCTATGACTATATGGAATCAATTTGCCATCAGCTTTGGGATCAGCCGCAGATAAACTGGGATGGGAGGATATTAGGATGCTGTCGAAACTTCTGGAGCGAATTTGGAGGAAACGCGTTTAAAGATAATCTCTCAAATTGTATTAATAGTGAAAAGATCGATTATGCCAGGGATATGATTCTTGGTGAAAAACCAGCGCGTGCAGATATTCCCTGCGCCACTTGTAATATTTATTCAGGTATGAAGACTGATGGCAGGTGGCTAAATAGAAGAGTAAGATCCTTCCCATATAGTATCTTGAAATTTGTTTACCGCTTTTTTGGGTTACATCACTTGAGGAAGTTTTTTTAGCCACCAAGACACGAAAAGGTTAAGGAGAAAGGGAGAAAGTTTGGACTCATTTTACATCAAGAAAATGTAAGTCCAAAGATCAAAATAATATGGTGCAGTTGCGAAATACCCGAAATCGGACAAAAATATGACAGGAGAACCTTTTAACAAACATGCAAACCAGAGATCAAAAAAAAGAAAAATCACTGAAACTGTTCAAAAAGCGTACGATAAACAAACTGTATGGAGCATGGAAAATAGTGTACTTAAATATTTTTATGCCCTGGAATACGATGAAGTAATTAATAATTTAGAGAAAAAGCAAAAATTTGGATTAGATATTGGGGCGGGATGGGGAAGATTTACACTGCATTTAGCCTGCAATACCTGTGATAAAGTAGTAAGCACTGATCTTGCAATCAATCTACTGCGTGACATCAAGCTACGTGCCAGAGAAGCAGGTCATGGCAATATCTATTTCGTACAAGCAAATGCCCAGGAACTACCGTTCAAAAAAGGGATATTTTCTATTATTATTGGAGCGCAAGTAATTGGACATATCTTAGAGCGTGAAAGCTTTATACAAGAATTGGAAAGAGTGGCAATGCATAATGCTTCACTAATATTTACTTTTGGCAACATTTTTTCATTTATAGAATTTCGATATCGATGGCGCTATTTTCGAAAGAACTTTATAATTCGTCAAACTAAAAAAAATTTATTAGCTATTTGTAAGGAAAATTTTTCTGTAATTCGAAATGTTTTTTCTCGTTCTCGATACTTTTGGCTTCAAGAGCGAAGTTATCATCGAGAACGGCTTTCAGATGTAAAGAAAATATTATCAAAAAACAATTTTACTGTTCACAAAATATCTTATGTTGGTGTATTTGATGCGTTTGTAAAAATTGGGAAACGGGTTGAATTTCTTCGCCGCTATGCCCCTTTTAAATACTTATCCCATTTGGTAATTGTGAAAGCTATAAAAAAATAACGATTCGTAGATATTACAGAGAGCCTGGCGCGGCTTTCGGCCGCAATCAAATTTCAGCATAATCACCCAGTTTTTTTTGACAGGATAAACTGGATAATTTTAAAATCCTGTTTATCATAAGGTTATAGATTTTCAGATTACAAATTATCTAAAAAAAGTAATATCAGGGGGAAACTTACAAAAAAATAATCCGTTACTGTATGATAAATAATTAGCTGCTGGTTCGAAGTTGTCCGATAGGACACCTCAAACCAAAATGCTATATTGAGTTTTTTATAATTCATGAAATATCTGATTATTAGAGATGATGATATAAATTTTTTTACTCCTCAAGGCGTTTTAGAAAGACTCTATGCAAAACTTTGGGATAATGGCATCCCAATCACACTTTCCGTAATTCCATCCGTATTATCCCAAAAAAAATATACCCTCGGCTATAACCCTATTGTGCCTTCTCAATATACCGATCAGGAACATCATTTTGATGTGAGCGAAAATAAGCCTCTTTGCGAATATTTAGAAAAAAAGGTGCGTAATACCGGCACAGAAATATGCTTGCATGGATTTGAACACAGTTTACGCGATGGCCTGAAAGAGTTTGCCGTTAACGATAAATCTTATATCAAACAAGCTGTTAACGATGGGATCGCTATTCTTCAACGAAGTTTTCCTTCCTCAAAAATAAAAACCTTTATACCACCCTTTGATGCATTATCGAGAGAAGGGTTGGCAGTAGTTGGTGAAAATAGTTTGAATTTATCGATAAACGGAACTCCTTCGCATTGGGCCTCTGCTCAGATATTTTCCTGGCCTACAAAATTTAAAATGCTGATAAAAAGAAAGAGACCTTTCCCTTCATCAATAGTTTTTCAAAGTAACAGATCAAAGATTTTTTTTCATGACGGTTTATGGTTCAGCAATCTATACGGTCGCTATAGAACAAAAAGAGACGTTTCATTGTTACTGCAAAACATTATAAAACCTGCCAGAAAAGATGTGTTATTTGTGATTGTCAACCACTATTGGGAATTTTTTGAAAATGACTTAAAAAAAGAAACATCTCTATACAGAGAGTGGGATGAGTTTGTGAACCTTCTCTTGAAGCATAGGAATGAAATCAATTTTACCACCTTCGACCGGTACCCGTAACCACGAATTACGGAACATAACGCCCTATCGGGCGAACTAAAAAAACAAACAATTTAGAATTTGTATTAGATTTGGTAGATTCCATTAACACCCCGATTTATCGAGGTGTTTGAGAAGCACCCCTGGCTAAAACTGTTTTAACAGTTTTCTCATTCCACAGACAATGCCGGTGTAAAGGAAGCAGGAATAAACCGTTGAAACGGTTAGTGTGCTTGAGTGGACAACACACCCAGCTAAAGCAGGGTGTTAATGAAGGAGTGAAACAAATAAGAGACATAACTATTTGATTCATTTGCTATAAAAATGTTGCTTTGAGATTCCCGCATGCTCCCCGCTTAAAGCGTGCGAGGACAAGCTTTAGCGGGAATCTAACTTGTATCTTCTTCCATCTTTGGAGATCAAAAAGCCAATTCTTCCAATATCCGTCCCAAGGTCCATTACAAATTTTAATACAGGCGTTAAAAATAATGCCTTCAAGTTTTTTAAGTACTTATAGGAAAAGGAGTAGGCACAGAAATTTTTTATACCATAAAGCATGCTAAAAATCAGAAAGCTTGTTAGGAGGCTGCTGGTTAGCAGATAAATCGTGCCTGTAATAAAAAAAAATTTCACTAAAAAACTACTGCGCAGAATCCACAATAAACGATTTTGAGGATTTTCAAGCTTATTTAAAATACTGATGTCGCTCTTACCCCTCCTGACAAACCATTTAAGGTTTTTCCAAAAAGTTCCTCGAACTTTATGATAAACAATAGCGCTCGGCACATAAACACAGTTATTTTGCCTGCAGATTAGCTTTGCTAATAAATAATCTTCGCTTCCAGATTGGCTTCCATATTCTTCAAACCCTCCCGCTTCCAAAATAGCTTTTTTTCTGTAAGCGGCATTTAAGGTGGATATTTCTTTAGTAGATTCTATTCTGCCGTTACATTTGTGAATATATTTCAAACCCCCACCAGGGAACCCAAGAATATTTTCACAATAACCAATGGTATTGCAATCTTTTACTTTCACTGAACCCGCAATACCTACAATTCGATCATCCTTAAAAGGTTTAACAAGTTCTGCCAACCAATTTTTTTCCGGCATACAATCATCATCTACAAAAACAATGATTTCCTTGCTTGCATTATTTACTGCAATGTTTCGGGTATAACCAAACCCTTTATTCTCCTCAGGAATTGCGATGTATTTGATTCCTTTGATATTCAAGGGCGAGTTTGTTTCCTCCACCACTATTATTTCGATTTTCTTTTCTGGGTAATTGAGCAGTTTCAGGGAATGCAATAAATTAAATAGATCCTCTCTTCTTTTTTTTGTGCTGATTAATATAGATATTTCAGGTAAATATTGCGTATCCATTATTCCCTTCTTTTATTTTTCAAGTTCTCTTAACCAATTCATCAAAGTTTCAGCTCTATTATCCCAGGTGTGGTGCAGGCTTATTTCTTGCCTTGCCCGGTTTAAACTGGCATCTTTTTCCTTGATCGCTTCCTCTATAGCATGCAGCCAGGATTGAATATCCGTTGAAATACGAAACTGAGGAAGTAAGCGGTACGCTGTTTATATTTCAGAACATAGGATAGGAGAACCAAGGGTTAAATAATCGTACAGTTGTGTAGAATCTCCTTCCAAATTTTTCCGATATGGCGCAACCAGTACCCGGCAATTTGCCATATAAGCTTGCAGCGAGAGGAACGGACGTTTTCCTAACAGGTGAACATTTTGGTAGTTTCGAAACCGTTCGGCAATGTTTTGATCTACATTCCCAACCATAATCCAATGCCAGTCAGGACGAGCCTGAGCTAGTTTTACAACTAAATCTTCATTAAACCAGGGGCCAAGAAATCCAATGTAACCAATACGCGGCAATGGAATATTTCTTATATCCTCCGGGCAGGGTAAGTCTTGTCCCGGTTTCCATGCAGTTGCGTTAGGAAGAAATAAAATCTTCTGTTTATTGCCGCATATTTCAATCGCACGGCTTTTTAATTTCTCCGTAACTGCAATAACCCCTGAGGCCATTTTACACGCTGCATTTTGATGATGTATTGAAAGTCTGTCATGATATTCCGCCCAATCTTCCGTCCAATCGAATAGTACCGGGCCATGCTTTAGCATTTGTTTTGCTAAAGGAGTATCCCATGGGTGGTAAAAAATGGTGTGCCATACAGTTCTATGTGCTAATTCTTTTTTTAATTTATTATATATGTATCTTCTATTGATTGCCCGGATAACAGAGAGCCTCTCACCCCGCAATAAATACTTTCTCCTCCATACGCGCATCCCGGGGATAACAGGAACGGCTTCGTTACGTGGAACAAAGGAAAATTGGTTTGGATCAACATATAGCACCTCTTTTACAGAGTGGCATCTCAGCAGCGCCTCAAAAAGCAAATGCTTCCGGGCTCTACGTGGACTCTCCCAGTATTCCTTGGAAAGATTAACAATCGCAAGTCCCATTCTTTATAATATTCTCTTTTTGAAAAATTGACCTAATATATCATGTTAAAGAATTTACAAAATGTTTAATTAAAGGCTTAATTTTGTACGTAGTAAATCTATCACAAAAACAAGCTGCCAAAAAATATGTAAAACAATATAATACTATGGAAACGATCAATAGCAGAAGCAATGAATCGGGAATAAACCAGTAAGCATGTAGAAAATACACAGAAGCCATAGCAGTCATGGAACTTAATAATGGAAAACAAAGAATCTTGAGAATATTATTTTTATTACATTTTATAGTTTTAATCGCTGCTGAATAAGCTGCGAAATAGTTCGGAACTATAGAAGCAATAAGTATTGCCAATGACGTTCCCACAATCCCTAACCCCATGGTCAAAGGATAAATTAATATTATTATTAATGATAGTTGATAGAGTTGATATTTAGTTATTAATTTTGGCATTCCAACTGCGTAAATAACGGACACTGATGTTACTCCTATTGCTCTTACCAATCCCCACAGGGATAAAACCTGCATTGCCGGCACCATTGGCATCCATTTTTCTCCCAACAGTATTTGGGTTAAATCCGGAGCTGTAATGAAAATTAATCCCGCCAAAGGAAAACATAGAAAGGTTGTAATTTGCAACACTTCCAAATATGCTTCCCTCAGGCGGGGGAGATTATCCTGCATTTTTGAATATGCTGGAAAAGCCAGCTGATGTATTAACCTGCTAATCTCAGTTGTTGGTATATTTGAAATCCGGTAAGCCATCTGGTATAAACCAAGCATTGTGAGACCTAAAACCTTTCCGACAAAGACGTCATCACCTTGAGTTATCAAAAATACCAATATACTCGACCCGAACATCCATTTTCCAAAACCAAAAAGTTTTTTGGCCTTTTCAAAATTCAGATCGAAACGCGGCCTGTATGAATGAAACAAATAGCTGGCAAAAAGACCCCCAACCCCGCCTGCAAGTGACCCAAGCACAAGCGCCCAAACATTTTTCAATATGAAAGCAGCCAACACTGTTACAATAAATTCAACTAGGTTATAACTTAACTTGTAGATGAATAGCTTGTTGAATTGCAGCTCTTTTTGGAAATAGACAATTCCAATATTGCTAAAGCTTCTTAACAATATTGTCACACCCATAACCTTGATAATAAAAGACGCATCCGGTCTGTCAAAAAAATAACCCACATATGGCGCTAAAAGGAAGATTGTGACAAACAATATGGAGCCTCTTATTACGGAGATTGTCCATGCAGTGTCTAAATAACTGGCGATTTTTTCATTTCTTTGCACCAGGGCTGCCTGAAAACCGGTATCAGAAAAAGCCTCTAAAATAGATATCGTCAGCAAGGCAATCCCCAAAAGCCCAAAATCATTTGGGGACAATAGCCTTGCGACAATAATAATTCTTATGAGACCAAGACTTCTCTCCCCTGCTCTAAGAGAAAAGATCCAGAAACCGCCTCTTGCGACCTTTTTTGCGAGAGATTCCTCAGATTTTGACAATTTTGTCATGGTTTTCCATTATACTTATTATTGATAATAATTAACGAGATTAATAAATTTAATCATGAAAATAGGGATTGATGTCAGGGAATTTGAACGGGACAAAATGACAGGTATAGGAAGATACCTGTTGAATTTTCTAAGATGGGCGGCAAAAGAAAAACAGGATACAGAATTTTTTCTTTATGGCAATCAACATACTGAATTTCCTGTAAAGGCTCAAAATTTTAAAGAACAGGTGATTCCCGAAAAAATCACTTTTTTCTGGGACCAAATTCTGCTTCCTTTTCACTTGAGAAAAGATAATATTGATATACTTTTTTCTCCCTATTACAAGGCTCCAATTTATTCACCCTGCCCCTCTTATATTGTAATTCACGATCTTCTTTTTCTTAAACTTTATGAGGATACTTTCAGAAAAAAAATAAAAAATATTTTATTCCTCATCATAGCCAGAAGAATAGCGCGTAAGGCAAAAAAAGTAATTCCCGTTTCTTTTTATTCCAAATCTGAAATTTGGAAATACTTGAGGATTAATAACAAAAAAATCGAAGTAATCTATAATATGGTCGGCGGGCAATTTTTCCCTGAACCGGTTCCAGGGGAAATTGAAAGAGTCAGAAAAAAATTCAACACCGGAGAATACTATCTTCTGTATGTTGGGAATTTCAAAAAGCATAAAAACATAGAAAATCTAATTATTGCCTTTGAAATATTTCAGTCCGGCTATAATTTCAACGATTACAAACTGATCCTTGGCGGCGCAAAAGACGCTAATTCAAGTAGAATTGAAAAGAAAATTAAGGAATTGAATATTAAACACAAGGTATTATTTACCGGATTACTGGACGATAGGGATATGAGACCTTTATACAGCGGCGCTGCTCTTTTTGCTTATCCTTCGCTTTACGAAGGATCTGGCCTCCCCATAATTGAAGCCATGGCCTGTGGAACACCAGTTATTTGCTCCAATCGCACATCCATGCCTGAAATAACCGGAGACGCGGCTTTGTTGTTTGATCCTGAAAACATGGAAGAAATAAGCAACGCTTTAAAAGAAGTGACTGGCAATTCTAAAACAAGAAATAATTTAATACAAAAAGGATTAAAACGAGTAAAGGAAATCAATAAAACAAAATTCGCGGAAAGGGTTTATGATATTCTAATTTCTTCGACCTCAGTAGTAAATGATTCGAAAAACGGCTATTGACTTAGTTTAAATATTAGTTTATTATTAAACCATGTTAAGACTTAATATCCATGAAGCAAAAACACATTTGTCAAAATACCTAAGGCGTCTTGCCAAAGGTGAATCTATTATTTTGTGTAAAAGAAATAATCCAATTGCTGAAATACGCCCCCTTTCTCCTAAAACCAGGAAGCGCAGACCCATCGGGCTTGCCCGAAATGAATTTACAATTCCAAAAGATTTTTTTGAACCACTCCCTGATAAAATAGAAAAATTGTTTTACAAGAAAAAATGAAACTTCTTCTGGATACCTGCACTTTTCTCTGGATTATCAGCGCCGCTCAAGAACTTTCAGAATGCGCCAAAAAAGTTTTTAGCGAGCCGGAAAATGAGGTTTTTTTGAGCGCTGTGTCAAGTTGGGAAATAGCTATCAAACATTCACTAGGAAGGCTTTCTTTCCCGGGGCCACCTCATGAATATATTCCCTCTCAGCGGAAGAAACATAAGATTGCTTCTTTGGAAATAGATGAAGAATCCGCGTTACACTTGATTCGAATTCCAGAATTGCACAAAGATCCATTTGACCGGATGTTAGTTAGTCAAGCTTTGATTCATGGGCTGATTATTTTAACTCCTGATAAACTTATCTCACAATATCCCGTAAAAATTATGTGGTGAGAGTATCCACATTACCTCAAATCAATGAATAACAAAAAAAATATCCTCTATATAACGCATCGAAACAGAATAATCGGTGGCGGAGAAATCAGTTTATTTGAACTGATTAAAAACCTTGACAGAGAAAAAGTGCAACCCTTTCTTCTAATGTCCGGTGGAGAGGACATGTTCCGCCTGGCCTATGAATCCGGGGTTACTCCAAAAATAATGGAATTCTCCCGGCTCAAACTTCGAAACCTCTTCAAAATTCTTTTTGCGTTAATTCGATTAGTGGTTTTTATTTTCCGGAAAAAGATACATATTGTCCACGCCAATACCTCCCGGGCCATGTTTTATGGGGGAATTGCCGCGAACCTGCTCCGGGTTCCCGCTGTCTGGCATGTTAGAATAATTGAAAAAGATCCATTGATGGATGCCATATTATTTAATTTGGCAGACATTGCTGCCTGCAATTCCAAAGCCACTTCATCCAGGTTTAAAGATTTTAAAAAGCAAAGTAAAATTAAAATTGTATATAATGGCCTGAACCCAACAAAATTTTACAATTCTGATAAAAGGACAATTTTTCGTGATATACCTCAAAACCATAAAATAATTCTTAATATCGGCAGATTGGATCCGTGGAAAAGGCAGGACCTGTTTATAAAAACAGCAAAAATCGTACAAGATAAATACAGGGAGGTTGCATTTGTAATAATCGGAGAAGATAAAAGCGGCAAAAAAGATTTTTTAAAAAAACTTGAAAACCTGGTGGACAAATTAAGCCTAAAAAACAGCATTATATTTATGGGTGAAAAAAATAATATTCCCGCTATTTTAAGCGAGGGAGACATTCTGGTTTTAACTTCAAAAGAAGAGCCTTTTGGCAGAGTAATTATTGAAGCAGGGGCCTCCCAAAAACCGGTTGTTGCGTTTAAGGGAGGAGGTGTTGAAGAAATCATTGATAATGGAACAACAGGCTTTGTTATCAAAGAAGGAGATATAGAGAAAATGGCGGAAAAGGTTTTATTATTGCTTACCAGTGAAAAATTAAGAACAGAATTTGGTTTGCGAGGGAGAGAGAAAGTTTTAAGCTGCTTTACATCATCCATTCACGCGGAGCAGATAGATAAAATTTATAGTTCCCTCGCTGGTTCGAAGCTATAGGTAGAGGCTTCGAACCAGCAGAAAAACAATCTTTTTTTATCTTCGACCCGAGGCAAACATAATTATGGGTTTTCTGAAAAGCAAGGCCGCTATTTTACAGTATCAAAATATCTCCGAAGATACCGACAACTTCCTGGATACCTGGATTTATTATAAAAGCTTTGAAGAACAGTTGGACCACCTTTCCAGAAATAATTTCCCTGTAATCTCCCTGCATGATGCGGTGGCCTATATCAAGGGGCACCTGAAATTGCAGAAACAGTCCTTTTCTCTCACGTTTGATACAGGCTTTCTGGAACTCTATACCCTTTGTTTTCCACTATTAAAAAAATACGGATATCCTGCCACCTTCTTCATCCATCCCGATACCATTGGGGGGGGAAGGGAAGATAGGTAATAGACCTGTCAAGTATATGAACTGGGATCAAATTTGCAATCTGGCGGGGAATGGGATTACGATCGGTCTCTATGGTTGTAAAGGAAGGAGCCTTTCCAAAACACCGCTGGCGGAGATCGAAAAAGAGATCATGGAGGGCAAAGCCCTATTTAGAAGTAAGCTAAAAAAGAAGGGTTTAGCGCGGCCTTTTGCCAGACTCCCACCAAACAAAAGACCAACCCATACAATATCGGCAGGATTCAGGTAGACGCAGCGTGGCCAAGGGGCCACAACCAAATAAAGATACCGCTCAACACGACCAACCAAAACTTTGCTAAAAAAACACGGTTTTGCAAGTTTGCAGTAGAGTTAGCGAAGAAAGAAAATATAATTATTTTTCTTTGCGCCTTTGCGGTTAAAAACAATACTAATTTTATTTTGGTTGCGGTTATTTTCCCTTTGGTCCTGCAAGAGATAGATAAATATCCTCTATTTTTTTCACCATGCTTTTTTGGTCATACTTTCCTTTCAACATGGCAAAAGCCCTTTTAGCCATTTCTTGTGCATGCTTTGGGTTTTCAAGCATGGAACAAACCGCCTGTGCGATTTTGTCCGGTTGCCGGGGAGGAAAAAGACTGCCTGTTTTGCCATCAATAACAAGTTCGGGAATTCCCATGACATCAGCGGCTGCTACAGGGCAGGAGGCTGCCATGGCCTCCAGTATCACACGACCCATTCCTTCCAGTTCCGAGGGCAATACAAGAATATCCATGATATGATAAATCTGTTCTATATCTTCGCAATGTCCAAGAAATTTTACCTGTGAAGATATATTGAGAGCATTCACCTCTTTTTTAAATTCTTCTTCAAGTGGTCCGTCCCCTGCCAATATAATAATAGCTTCAGGAAATTTTTTTAAAACTTGAGGAAAAGCTTTAAACAGATCGGAATGTCCTTTCAAGGACACAAGGCGGGCTATATGCCCTATCACAATCGATTCAGGGAAAAGGTCAAGGCTTAATTTCTTTTCTTTAATGAGATTTTTTGATACCCCCCTTACTCCCCCCTTATCAGGGAGTAAGGGGGGTGATGCAAAGCGGTTTATATCGATTCCGCTGGGCACTACTTCAAATTTTCCCGGCGGAGCTATATTAAGTTCTATTTGTTCGCGCTTTCCGCAATCTGTTAGGGTTATAATTTTATCTGTGAAAAAAGAAAGGAATTTATCCAACTGCAGAAGAAACCAGCTAACAGGTGATGAAAAAAAACCTTTGTAAATATGGCCGTGAGAGGTATGCACAAGAAATGGTGTGCCGGCCAGAATAGCGGCAACCCTTCCTGTTACACCTGGTTTGGATGTATGAGTATGAACGATGTCATATTTTTTTTTCTTTATTAAACGATACAGTTTTACAATCGAAATAATATCCTTGAAGGGTTTAATAGGGCGGATTATTTCTGGAATGATAAAATATCTGGCGCCACTGCCGGTTGTTTTCTCTTCTACATCGGACTCCGGATCAGCCGATATCCCGGAGACGAGATCCACGGAAAATATATTTTTGTCCGTACCGGAAACCGTGATTAGAGTGTTTTTAGGAGCGCCGCCTTTATCAAGTCTTGTAATGATGTGGAGGTTTTTTATTTTTTTTTTCACTGGTTCTTTTATTAGAAATTCAGACATGCAGGAATTTTATTTGCTCAAAATTCTAATTAATTATGCGGCCTGCACTTGGCTCTTTTTCTTTCCCTGGGTTTTGTTTTT
>CBDUII010000026.1:0-14461 GCA_965367285.1 uncultured bacterium | reverse complement strand
ATATAAGTTGTTACTTCCATTCCATTTGTTAACCTGACCCTGGCCACTTTTCTTAAAGCAGAATTCGGTTTTTTTGGAGTTGATGTATAAACCCTGAGGCACACACCTCTTTTTTGCGGGCATGATTTTAATGCCGGACTACCTGTCTTCTGCTTAATTTTTTTTCTTCCAAGTCGCACTAACTGGTTAACGGTCGGCAATGATCTTCTCCTTCTATAACACAGTGTGGCCAAGGGGCCACAACCAAATAGAGCTGCCGCTCAAAACAGCCAACAAAAACTTTGCTAAAAAAACTAAATGCTGCAAGTTAGTAACACAGTGAACAAAAACAAATAAGGCGGCTGACGCCGCCTTAAGGTCACTGAAAAATTAAAATAAAAATCTATTAACTTTTTTACAACGCTTAACTAAAAAGACGATCGTGAAATATTTAAAACGATCAGTTTAACAATATATGTTTACTAAGTCAATAAGAAATTAAAGAATTTTTGAATAAATTTTTTGGGGCTTTTCAGACTTTTTGGTGAGAAAAAACCTCTATATAGAATATCAGAACCGCGGAAGAAAATAAAGGACTATGATCCTAATTCCTCACAATTACCCCTTTTTCTTTAAGGTACTCTTTAGCCTGTTTGATAGAATATTCCCTGAAATGAAAAATAGAGGCTGCCAGCGCAGCATCTGCCTTTCCCTTGGTTAAGCCTTCGTAAAGATGCTCAAGGGTTCCAACACCGCCGGAAGCAATAACAGGGATAGAAACCGCTTCCGCGACTGCTTTCGTCAACTCAATATCATATCCTTTTTTTGTTCCGTCCCTGTCCATGCTGGTTAATAAAATTTCACCAGCTCCAAATTCTTCCATTTTTTCCGCCCAGTCAATTGCGTCAATCCCGGTGGGACGCCGTCCCCCATGAGTGAAAATTTCCCACGCGGAACGCGATTTTTCCTTCTTCTCGTTTTCCTCATTTTTTCTTTTCGCGTCAATTGCCACAACAATACATTGACTCCCGAATCGTCTGGAGGCTTTTTTAACAAACCCGGGTTCTTTGATGGCAGCGGTATTAATAGACACCTTATCCGTTCCGGCCTTTAATAATGCCCGTATATCATCCATTGTCCGTATTCCGCCACCTACTGTTAAAGGCATAAAAACTTTCTCAGCGGTTTTTTTCACTACATCAATAATAATGTCTCTTTGTTCATGAGAGGCGGTAATATCAAGAAAAGTCAATTCATCCGCCCCTTCGCGGTCATAAAACAGGGCTGCCTCAACAGGGTCTCCCGCGTCTTGAAGATTCAAAAATTTTATGCCTTTTACCACCCGACCTGCTTTTACATCAAGACAGGGTATAATTCTTTTTGCTAACATATTTACACCGGTTTACAGTTTTCAGGGGTCAGGGATCAGTTATAGCTGATGGCTCGGCAGGCTCATCATGACAGCTTAATTTACAGTATCGGAATTTCAAAGTTTCACCCCAAAAACTAAAAGCAACCACAGATTTCACTGATTACACTGATTTATTTTCTGTGAAATTTTATTTCACAGAAAAAATAATCTGAGAAATCTGTGGTTCCATGCTTTTCATTAATTAATTTGAAAATATATGTTCTAAACAGACAACAATTGAGAAGAATAAAAATCTTAACCGCATTATAGCTGATAATATATAAAAGTTCTCCCTGCAGATTTTTTTTGGTTTCCCCCTTGACTTTACCGGTGGGAGAAGACAGAATTTATGCATTAATTTAATTGTGATTTTTTTAATGAGGTAATCAATGAAAAAGATCGTTATTATTGTTATTGCATTATCTTTTATTATCAGCAGCAGCGGGCAGGCAAAGGCGCAATCAGGACAGGTTAAGGGCAAAAACCGGGATATACGTTTATCCGGTAAATCATTTTATGATGATAACGTTATCCAGGCCCCAAGAGATTCCGCGAATAAGACGTCCGGCCTTGGCGATGAGTCATCCTGGGCCTTTGATTTTTCCGGCCAGGGAAGATACAAATACCAGTACAGTGACGCCGTTACCTTTGCGGCGGATTATTCCCTGGATCACACACGGCCTATGCTGATACTGATTTAAGCCAGTATGATATGCAGACCCATACCTTTGGCACGGATGCCGCGTACTTTATACCAGACACCGGGAATAACATCTATAGATTAAGTTTAAGATACTTCTTTAATGTACAATATTATAGATAATGACGCTTATAACAGTATTAACTATATAAGCCCCAGTATCATGTTTATGATAAACCCGAAATTTGGTTTTACCCGTATCAATTATACCTTTACCGCTGAAGATAACAGACAAACTGCCCTCCGGGATACGGATTCTCACTCCATTGGATTTGATCATTATTACTTCATTTCCGGCAATCTCCAAAAGCGGATAAGAGTCGGTTATGCCTATACAGATGAAAATGCATCAGGGGCTATTAACGATCTAAATTCTCATACATTTAAAATTGAGCTAAAGACCCCGCTTATAAGAGAAATCTTTTTGGATGCCAGGTATCGTTATGGAAGTAAGGATTACGACACCCGGACCGTTCTTATCGGCACCGGTATTCGGGATGATGACAGGCACGACTTCAGGGTGGAATTTTCAAAGGTTTTATTAAAAAATTTCGGTATTCTTGAAAAGCTGACCGGTTTCATAAAATATCAGCGCGTTAATGCCGACTCTACTGATAAGTTATTTGAGTATAATAAAAACGTGGTGTCTTTGATGGTAAGAGGAAAGTTATAAATAAAATTGCTCGCTCGCGCTCGCTATTTTAGTGTTGTTTTGTTTCAAAAAACGAAACAAAACAAAAATAACACAATTGACTGGTAAGCTTTCTTTGTCATTCCCGAATGCTCCCCGATTAAAGCGTACGAGGATAAGATTTATCGGGAATCCAGGAACGATTTTCCGAATTTTTCTGACAACATGTTGGTAAAAGTGACGCCCTAAGGGGCTAAATATATAAACCACTTTATTGGATCGCCTGGAGCAACGACCTGGCGTGGCGTGAAAATGACAATATTCTGTTAATAATTATTGCGCTTTTTCTCAGATGTAACCATTCAAAATATGGATATTATTCTGCTCTATCAGCCTATATTGTCAATTGCAGAAAATGCTCTGCATAATCAATTCGTTAGGCACATCATACACGCAATGAATCAACCAAACCAGATAGAAAGGAGAATACAATGCCACTAGTTGTTCAGTTCACTCGAGACGGCCGACCTACCGGAAGAGAGATGACCATACCAAGAAACTTCCAAGTTGGTCGTGCGAACGATATACACCTAACCTTTGACTGCGGTCCGCAATGCGGCGATGTAACAATCGCGTTCACTCAGGACGGCAAAGAGATTGCAACGCATACCGCGCCAAAGAATGCACACGACGTCGGAGTCGAGTTTCGCGATGACATCGACGATATTTCGCCGGGAAACGTACAGGTGCGTGACGTTCACTGGACCGATGAACACGGAGATCGTATCAGAGACTATATCGGCCCACCGAGCGGTACTAACGATATTCACATAAGGACTTCCCAACGGTGGAAAGTTCACCAAAGGTCGGTGGTCGACCAATGGTAGGCCTTGGCGCGACGAGTGGGATCCACCTGTAGATGCCAACGACTTTCATCTCGGCCCTGATTCATCGCGATCGATTGCGATTCATTTCCCCAAAGACTTCCTATTTAAGTCGGCTGGGATTGTAAGTGCGGCCTTGGCTGGCCGTGTACCTGCTCTATCTGCTGATGACCTCACACCCCTTTACCAACCGGTCAACGAGAAGCCAGACGAGAAGTTCAAAACAACCATCCGAGCCATTTTAGGTGTTTCCTTCCTGACCGGGTCCGAAGAGAGTCTCTGTATCGCTATTGTCCTGCCCGGCTCGCCGGCCGAAGTGGCAGGACTCCGGCCAGGAGACGCACTGACTCAAATTGGCGACGCAACCGTGTCCGACTTCAGCGACGTGCGGGACACGATCGCCGACCTGAGCGCTCCAGTTACGCTTCCCATCACAATCCGCAGAGAAGACGCAGTGCTCAAGGTCGAACTCACGCCGGGTTTCTACATTTTCCCTTACCAGAGCTTTTCGTCCGGCGTGAAGTTCAACAAGTTCTGCGACGAGAATTGCGATTGCACCATTGACCAATCCGGATTTCTCTGTGCAACTGTGTATGTCTATGTCGGTGAAGGACCGCACGGAGGAGTGTTGCTTCGGAAGGTTTGCGGGGCGCAGGAAGCAGGCCTGCCACGACTCGACTCCGATTGTGGGGTAGGGGAGTACATCTAGCGTGAGTTTATCACGAAATCAATAATTCCTTAATAAATCTCAACCGTAACTATTTGCATTTTTGTCAGTTACGGTTATTTTTTTGTGCTCAAAACATGTATACACTGATTAATATAAATTTTATATTGATATATGCTTGTAATTATAATATAATTGTGCTATTAAATTAATATATATACACTGTAATTGAAAATTCATGGCTACAATTCAGTCAAAAAATTCAAGGGGTCATAAATATTGGTACATCGTGGAATCAAGGCGCGTAAATGGGAAACCAAGACCTATTGTTCCGGCCTATCTTGGCAAAGCCAATGAATTACTAAAAACGCCTCCAAGGGCGGAACTCTCAACATAGAAAACATTCTCCAGTTTTTAAAAACTGAAGAGATTTTCAAACTCCAAAAAGAGATCTCAAGGATTCACGAGAGAATGGAGCAGGGAAAAGGACCGGGAAGCAACTTCCCTGGTTGGCGTCTTCTCCCATCACAAATATCCTTGGAACAACTTAAGAAAACAAAAAGAACCGCTGAATTTATTCGAGAAAAGTCTGATGTGTTTATCAGCATTGGTATTGGAGGGTCCTACCTCGGAGCGAAGGCCGCAGTAGAGTTTGTAAACCATTCCTTTTTCAACCAGCTTTCAGCAGGAAAAAAAAGCTCCTAAGATTTACTTTGCCGGACAGAACATAAGTTCCGATTATCTGGCAAACTTAATGGACATACTAAAAGGCAAAAGGATATGTCTCAATGTCATATCAAAATCCGGCGCCACTACTGAACCGGCAATAGCTTTCAGGCTATTTAAAGAGGTTTTGGAGAAAAGACATGGAAAAAGAGAAGCGCGTAAAAGAATTACTTCGTTTTAATTTTTTTTGCACAGCAGATAATATTTTGCTATGCTTAGAAAGTTTTATAGTATTACTCTGTAAAAACCTGTTTTTTTATAGCGCCTTATGCAAAGCTGAGCAAGTTTTTTCTGTTAGCTCGCCGGAGCGGTAGCTCCTTTTGGTTGCGGCGCCTCGCCGCTTTATGTTATGGGAGGATAAATTATATGGCCAGTAATCATACAATGGACATAGTCTCCAGGGTGGACATGCAGGAAGTAACGAACGCCGTAAACCAGGCAATGATGGAGATCAAGCAACGCTATGACTTCAAGGGAAGCACAAGCAAAATAGAACTAAACTTAAAAGAAAATAAACTTATTCTTGCCTCAGACGATGAGTTCAAGATGAAAAGTGTTGTTGATATCCTCCAGAGTAAACTGGTAAAAAGAAAGATCTCCATAAAAGCGCTTGTTTACGGTAAAGTGGAAAACGCTGCCAGCGGTACGGCAAGGCAGGAGATCACCATTCAACAGGGAATCCCTGCGGAAAAAGCAAAAGACATGGTAAAGCAAATAAAGAACATGAAACTCAAAGTCCAAACACAGATTCGTGAAATGGAAGTACGTGTCAGCGGCAAAAAAATAAACGACCTACAAAAGATAATTGAAATGCTGAAGGAAAAGGATTTCGGTCTCCCGCTCCAATTTGAAAACTACCGTTAATCAGGCAACCCTTTTCAAACTCATTTAATTTACCGCACCCCAAAGGCACTTCCTTCGGGCGCAAAGATCGCGGAGAATAAATTTTTCTTAGAACCCTTTTAAAACATTAGACGGGATAAGGATATAAGCCTTGCATAAGGCGCTGTGCTTTGCATAAGGCACTGTAAAAGGAAGAACCAAACAGTGCCTAAAAAGGCAAAAACCAGACGTGGCTGAAAAAATAAAGCGCCTTATGCAAAGCTTAACAGAGTTTTCAACACCCCCCTACAAGCTGCTATTAGTATATCACTATAGTTGGCAGGTTTTACGGGGCAGGCCTCTTGATAGAGGGGAAGTCACCCCGAATTCCCCCTTAGCAAAGGACGATACAGGTTGTTGTCATGTCCGACCCCTAACTTGTCATTCCCGCATGATTGTAGCGGGAATCCAGTAATAAACGAGCTTATAGATGCCCGATAAAAACATTCGGGCATGACAAAACTTGGAAATTCTTGAACAAAATTTTGATAATTGATACAGTAACACCATGTCCGCGCCTTCAAAAGTAATCGAATTAGTCGAACGTTTCAACGATAATCTGGATTCTTATAAACGAGGCAACTACAATGAAACAAAGTTGCGGATTGAATACATAAATCCGTTTTTTGAGGAATTGGGATGGGATGTACAGAATAAGCAAGGCTATGCGGAAGCATATAAAGACGTAGTTCATGAAGACGCGATCAAAATTGCGGGCGCTACGAAAGCCCCTGACTATTGTTTCCGAATAGGCGGCACACGCAAATTTTTCTTAGAAGCAAAGAAACCTTCCGTTTATATCAAGGAAGCAATTCACCCGGCCTACCAACTTCGCCGCTATGCCTGGTCTGCCAAGCTCCACTTGAGCATCCTCACTGATTTTGAAGAGTTTGCTATATACGATTGCCGCATAAAACCAATCAAAAACGACAAGCCCTCCAACGCCCGCATTCAATATATGACCTTCAAGGATTATCCTGATAGATGGGAAGAAATTGCTTCCATATTTTCGCGTGAAGCTATACTTAAAGGTTCGTTTGATAAATATTCGGAATCGACAAAACGAAAGCGCGGCACCGCGGAAGTGGATGACGCTTTTCTGAGTGAGATAGAATCCTGGCGTTCGCTCCTCGCTAAAAATTTCGCGCTCCGTAATCCCCGATTATCCAACCGCCAGCTCAATGAAATTGTGCAAAAGACCGTAGACCGTATTATCTTTCTCCGTATATGTGAAGACAGGGGCATTGAAGACTACGGACAATTAATGTCTCTCCAGAATGGCACAAATACTTATTCCCGCCTGTGCAAAATTTATCTTCACGCGGACAATAAGTATAATTCCGGCCTGTTTTACTTTTCCTTTGAAAAAGGACGGCAGGAACCGGACAGGCTGTCTCTTGAACTCAACCTTGACGACAAGGTTCTGAAAGATATTTTCAAACGGTTATATTATCCCGACAGTCCTTACGAATTTTCCGTTCTTCCGGCTGATATCCTTGGTCAGATTTACGAGCAGTTTCTCGGCAAAGTCATCCGTCTCACGTCCGGTCACAAGGCAATAGTAGAAGAAAAACCGGAAGTCAGGAAAGCGGGCGGTGTTTATTACACTCCCACCTATATTGTTGATTACATTGTAAAAAACACCGTGGGAAAACTGCTTGAGGGTAAGACGCCGAAACAGGCGGCAAAATTAAAAATCCTTGATCCTGCCTGCGGTTCCGGTTCATTCCTTCTCGGCGCTTATCAATATTTACTGGGCTGGTATTTGAAACAATACATAGATAATAATCCTGAAAAACACTCAAAAGGAAAGTCTCCCAAAATATGCCAAACTCAAAAAGGGGAATGGAAACTGACAACAGCAGAGAAAAAGCGAATTCTTTTGAATAATATCTATGGAGTGGATATCGACACCCAGGCAGTGGAAGTTACCAAATTGTCATTGCTCTTGAGAGTTTTGGAGAGCGAAACAGAACAATCTTTGCGAAGACAGTTAAAACTATTCCATGAACGCGCCCTGCCGGATTTAGGTAATAACATCAAATGCGGCAATTCCCTCATTGGTTCCGATTATTATGTTGGAAAACAGGCAACTTTGTTTGATGAAGAAGAAATGTATAAGGTTAATGCCTTTGATTGGGAAAAGGAATTTGCGGAGATTATGAAATCAGGTGGGTTTGATGTGGTTATTGGGAATCCACCATGGATTTCACTTACAGGAAAATTTGGCGCTGGAATATATCCTAAATCTGAGATTGATTACTTAATAAAAAGGTTTTCAGGAAATACGTACATGCCAAATATGTATGAATATTTTGTAGCTCAAGGATTGCGGCTATTAGCAAACAGTGGGTACTTTGGGTATATCGTTCCAGATAGATTGGGATTTAATTCTCAGTTTATAGAACTTAGAAAAGAAATTTTGAATAAAACGAATATTATCTCTTTAATTTATAAGGCTCCATTCCCGAACATTACTGCTGATACATTAATATATGTGATTCAACGTAAATCAAAACATACGAAATCATATGCTGAAATTGGTGAGTATGGAAAAGAGCTTCTACTAATTCCGCAAAGAGAATTCGAGAAAGATTCAAATTATGCTTTCCAGTATTATGACAACATTGATATCATGAATATGATAAAAAAAACAAAAAATTCTAAAAATTTAGTTTGTTTGAGCAGCCTTTGCGATACAACATCTGGTTTTGGAGGAAAATCAGAACTTATTACAATAACTAAAGAAAGACCATCTCAAATTGGAACTATTAAAGGTAATAGCATTGGCAGATATGTACTAAAAAAGATTTACTGGTTTGATTTTAAAAAGCAAAACATTACTGGCCGTACTACTGACAAAGAAAAGCTTGGAGCAATACCTAAAATACTGTTGCGTAAAACTGGGGATCGAATTCTTGCAGCTTTTGATAGTTCAGGAATATTTCCTGAACAGTCACTATATTTTTTGTACAACAATCAGAGCAATTTAAATTTCAAGTATTTTCTTGGAATTTTGAATTCTTCTTTTGTAACCTTTTATTATCGCAATGAGCTTATTACAAATAAACAGAGTATTGCTCAGCTTAAGAAGGTTCATCTTGACCTAATTCCCATCCGCACGATAGACTTTTCCAATTCAAAGGACAAGTCCCACCATGATAAGATGGTGAAATTGGTTGATGGAATGTTGGAGTTGAATAAACAACTTGCTAAGAAAAAATCATCTCATAACAAAACGGTTTTACAAAGACAGATTGAGGCAACAGATTGGCAAATTGACGAACTGGTTTATGAACTTTACGGGCTTACAGAGAAAGAGATTAAGATTGTAGAAGAAGGGTAGGAAGTGTTTTAATATTTCTGAAATTATAAAAAAGAATTCAAATGTCCGGAAGGGGGGCCACCCATTCCTAACTACATTACTTCAATCATCATCTTTTTCTTTTTATTGATATTGCAAAAAATATATATTATTCTTCATTTATAAAACCTGTGCAAAACACTCCTTTATCGTTTTTATTTTTAAAAGTACCAATGAAAAGTTATTTATCACAAAAGGATAAAATGATATGCAGTCAAGAATGACCCCTTTTTTTTTGCAGTGAAAATGAAATATAAATATTATTGCAAAATTATATGTCAAAAACATTTTCCGCAAATAAAATTATAGTGAACCTAATATGAGTGCTTCGTATCCCACCAAGTTGCTGCTTGCCTTTAGGAGTGGCGACCATTGTGCTTTCCCAATCTGCGATAAACCCTAACAGTAGATGCCGGTAAACACTCCGATCCTGCAATTACCGGGGAGGCAGCGCATATAGCCGGTGAAAAACCAGGGACAGCGCGGTATGATAAGGCAATGACGACTGAACAGCGTGATCATTATGACAATCTCATCTACTTATGCGGGGACCACCATACGCAAATCGATAAACAGGAGAAGGATTTTCCGGTAAATACACTGTTGGAGATGAAAAAAGAGCACGCAACAAAGTTTCGTAATGCCACAAACGAAGCTTTTGCGGAGGTAGGTTTTGCGGAGCTTGGAAAGGCTACGGATTGGATCATCCGAATCCAGCCCCTTCAATCAATTCAAAATTTTACTTTGGTGGCTCCCGAGGAAAAGATCAGAAAAAATGACTTGTCCGACAAGGTGCGCGTAACAATTGCCATGGGCCTCGGTATTGCGGAGGAAGTCCGTTCGTTTATTGAAAGTGAAGCAAAGAATGATTCCGATTTTCCCGACCGCCTTAAAGCCGGATTTCTTGAGGAGTATTACCGTCTGAGAAAAGAGGGGCTGACAGGCGACGCCTTATTTGATCTTATGTGCCAGTTTGCGCAACGAGGATTTAGGGAGCAAGCCAAGCGGTCAGCCGGTTTAGCTGTCCTGATCTATCTGTTTGAAGCTTGTGAGGTGTTCGAAAAATGATCTTACCGACCAAGCACATAAGGGCCAATCATGCCCTGATCGGGGTGGGGGCATTGCTTCTCCAATACCTTAATCGACCGCAAACCGTCTCGGGGTTATGGGAGCAGGTCAAGGATTTTCCTTCCATGGGATCGTATGAACGGTTCATATTGGGATTAGATATGTTGCATATCATTGGGACAGTGGAAATATCTGACGGAATGCTTGAAAGGATGGTTTAATGATACACCGTGTTTTTGCTAATCAACCGAGCTTCCATGTCATTGAATTTACCAGTGGCCTCAATGTGGTATTGGCGGAGAGAAAGGACTCCGCCAGCCAAAAGGACACTCGTAACAGCCTCGGAAAATCAACCCTCATTGAAATCATTGACTTCTGTCTCGGAAGCCGCGTAACAACAGGAGAAGGCCTTTGCATTGAGACGCTGCAAGAATGGGAATTTGGCGTTGAGATCACCCTTTCCGGCAACAAGGTTCAGGCCACTCGGACTATAAAGACCCCCAACCGTATTATCATTAACGGTCCGACTGCAGGCTGGAACCACCAACCCGAATATGACGCCAAGGAAGGAGAGCATACCTTCAACTTGGAAACTTGGAAGGCGCTTCTTGGCTGGGCGTTGTTTGGGCTTATGCCTGTTGAAACTCCAATTCGTTACAAGCCATCTTTCCGCAGTCTCTTGTCATACTTCATTCGCCGAGGGGTGGATGCCTATACTGACCCATTCCGCCACTTTCGACTGCAAAAACCATGGGACATCCAATTGCATAATGCGTTCTTGTTAGGGTTAAACTGGGAAAACGCAGCGAAATGGCAAGACCTGCGTGACCAGGAGGATGCCTTGAAGGCAATGAATAAGGCCATCAAGACAGGCGTCCTTGAGGGAGTTATGGGAACGGTAGGCGAATTAGAAGCCGAAAGAGTGCAACTCGAATCATCAGTGGAACGTGAACGGAAAGGCCTGGCGGGTTTCCGGGTCCATCAACAATACGAGACTATTCAAGCCGAAGCGGACCGTCTGACCCAAGAGATTCATAACTTTATAAACATAAATATCGTTGAGCGGAAAAAATTACGCCGTTATGAAGAATCTATTTCCACTGAAAACCCCCCGGACGAAATTCAATTGGAATCAGTATATAAGGAAGCGGGCCTCGTTTTTTCTGATTCAATAAAAAAAACACTTGATGATGCTAAGAACTTTCATAGACAACTGATCGAAAATCGAAGGAGTTTTTTAGAATCAGAGGTCAACCGTATTAGGAAGCAAATAACCGATCGTGATTCATTGATCAAAACCCTTACAGAGGAGCGGGCTAATCATTTAGAAATCCTTAAGACCCATGGCGCCTTTGAAGAATATTCACGACTTCAAGAAGAACATGTTGTTACTAAAGAGAAACTTGAAAAGGTGAAGAGCCGAATTTCGGACATCCGAAACATGTCCGCAAAGCAACGAGATATTAAAGTTTCTTGCGTCGAACTCGGCAAAGCCGCCGAATTAGATTATGAAGAGAGGCGCGCATTATGAACCCCCGCCGTTCGTATGTTTAACGAAAATTCTCAAGCGCTTTATAGATCGTCTGGAAGTCTCGTGATCGATATTTCGGAAAGGGGATATAAGTTCAATGTCGATATCCCCGGTGGCAAAGGTGATGGCATCGGGAAGATGAAAGTATTTTGTTTTGATATGATGCTGGTTCATTTGGTAAGAACAGCCGGTCGTGAAATTGATTTTTTAATTCATGACAGCATGATTTATGATGGTGTTGATTCCAGGCAGCGGGCGCTTGCATTGGAACGGGTAGCGGCCGTGCCAAAAGAAAGCCCTTTTCAATACATATGTACGCTGAATTCCGACATGGTCCCATACTCGGATTTCAGCGAAAAATTTGATTTTGAAAAATACGTCCGACACCGCCTTACGGACAAGGAACCATCCGGAAGTCTGTTGGGAATTCGATTCTAATGGAAACGGGTCAAGCCCACGCCTTGCATAAAGCACTGTGCTTTGCATAAGGCATTGTAAAAGGAAGAACCAAACAGCGCCTAATCTTGACTGCATTAATAGTTTGTATTGTACTTTAAAGAGCTTCAATCTAAAATCAGTCATGGATATAACTTTAGGCGCTGTTTCGTGTCGGCTGGATACTATTATTCGGTGTTTTTATTCCTTAAAACTATTGCCTTTTTGCTAATTTTTTCTATCGATAAATCTTCGTCCAAGCCTTGGCGCCATTTTGTCGAATCAAAATGTTTTACATTCACCTTTTCAAACTATTTGAAGATTTAGTCCAGCTTTCAATTTTTAATCCTTTAATTCTTTGAAAATGTTTCTCATTATTTGTAACTAAAATTAAATTATGTGAAAGGGAAGTTGAAGCAAGGATCAGGTCGAAATCGTCTAAGGGTGTTCCAATTTTTTCTAATTTTGATTTTAACATCCCAAATACTTCAACTAATTCTTGATTTATGGGTAAGATATCTAATGAAGTTTCAAGAGTTTTCACCTTTGCAATATTACTCTCGACTTTTTGAGATTTGTAAGCGCCATAATAAAGTTCCATTAGTGTAATGACACTTATTTTTATTGGATCATACAAATGTTTTTGCAACATCTTATTAACGATTTGATTGCCTTTCAAGCTGTATATTATAGTGTCCGTATCGAGCAGATACATTAAAAACCTTTTGATAGTTTACGTGAATTATTTCTGTTTTTTTTCAGCTCTTCAATAATCTCATCTGATTTTTTTGTATCGATCCATGAACCTGATAATTCCAGTAGTGTCTGAGCAGGAGTTTTTAATTGTTTTATTTGTTTTGCCTTTGTCAAATACTCTTTTATCAAAAGGTCTATGGGGACACATCTCGACATTTGACAAAATGTAAGTTAGACCGGGAAGCGGGAGACCATGTGGTCATTAAAACTTAATTAAAAGATTTATGTTAGGACGAGAGTTATAATTGAGGATGTTATCCTACAAATATGAAGAATTGACAAATTCAATGTTAATGGGTAGATTACGTTTATATCAGTATATATTGGAGGTTTAAATGAAACCTGTTAAAGCGCACGGTAAGAAAACAATGGTCTTATCTTATGTTTTGAAAGGACTTATTAAAAAACTTGAACTCCCTCCAGATATTTTCAACAGATAAATTTCTTGTGCAGATTTTTTCTTTGCACACTCAGCATTAAAAACGAAGCATCACTTGAAAAAATATCTCATGAAAAAAGCTGAACTAAGTAAAAACAAACTTAACTCGGTCGAAATAAATATTTTTGGAATCGGTGAATCAACTATTCAGGAGAAGCTTGAGGAATTTCCATTTCCCAGAGATATAAAAATATCTTACTCACCGGAAACAGGAGGCGTCAAGCTTATACTCGCTGGAGATGTTCCCAAAAAAAAACTTCAAGCTTATCTACGAAAGATACAAAGGTTGTTCAAGAACAATGTTTTTAGCACAGGTAAGGTTACCCTTGAAGAGGCTCTTGGCAAGATCCTCAAGCAAAAAAAGGTTCAATTAGCTATAGCGGAATCCTGCACAGGTGGTCTCTTGAGCAGCCGTGTTGTTAGTGTATCCGGAGCTTCATCGTATTTTTCCGGAGGCGGCATAGCCTACTCCAATGAAGTAAAAACAAACCTTCTTGGGGTTTCTTCTGCTCTGCTTACACAACCTTCCACTGTCAGCCTCCCTGTCGCAACAGCCATGGCACAGGGAGCGGCAAAAGAGTTTTCCTGTGAGTGTGGCATAGGTATAACCGGAGTGGCAGGACCAACCGGGGGTACACGTCAAAAACCCGTAGGATATGTTTGCATTGCAAGTTGCTGCAGGGAGAAGATAATAACAGAATCTTTTCAGTTTTATGGCGATAGGTCTTTTATCCGTAACCGTGCCGCGGCAACAGCGCTTTTCCAGATGCTTTCGTTATTAAAAAAGAACTAATTCTACCCTGCGTTATCAACCTGTTTTTTTCACTGGAGTGTTTAAAAAAAATTTATACTTAAAGGGGGTAATATTTAAAAATGGATTGGATAGCTGGTTTTATGGACTTGTTGGGAGGATGGTTAATAGTTAAGATGAAGAAGTCTGGTTTGATCAGCAACTTTGTCGGTTGTATGATTTGGGTTCATGTTTCTG
>CBDUII010000025.1:0-14520 GCA_965367285.1 uncultured bacterium | reverse complement strand
CACCAAGCATTGAAAGAAATGTAACCGCCAAAGTTAGAAAAGCATTGATTAAGAATGGCAGGCTTCGGGTAGTACGTAAAAAAAAGGCAAACCTGATATTTACAGGAAATATTAATCACTATGAATTAAGGCCCGTCTCTTTTGATACAAATGACAATGTTACGGAATACTGGGTTATTATGAATATAGATGTGAAGGTAAAAGACACGTCTAAAAATAAATTTTTAATAGACCAGACTTTCAGAAGCAAGTGGACTTATAAAGTTTCATCCAAGTTGCTGTCCTCTGAAAGGGCTCGGGTTGAAGCGATTGATGAAGCCTCCAGTGACTTTGCAGAAAAAATGATCAGCATTCTTGTGGAAGGTTTCTGATAAATTAAAATCTCTGCGTATTTCGAGCGTTCTGCGCTGCAAATCTGTAAATTTGTGTTTTTTTAGGCGGTGTTTGGTTGTGATTTTTTTAGCCCCGCTGTGTAGCTTTTGCTTTTTACAGCGGTTTATGCAAAGCACAGCGCCTTATGCAAGTCTTAGCACAATTTTTTAACACACCCCGTCCCGGAGGAACACCCCTCTTGTTAGATGGGAATTCTCTCCACAAATTTCCCCTTAAAAAAGGGGATACAGGGGGTTGTAATTTTGGTTGCGGCCCCGCCACTCTGCGATAAAATAATAGAATGACTGAACATGCCATACTGAAAGAGATTCAATCAGGTAAAATCTCTCCTTTATACCTTTTTTTCGGTTCCGAAGAATATTTTATCGAAGATACATTAAATCGAGCCATCGAAATCCTGGTTGATCCATCCTCAAAAGATTTTAACTTCAATGTTTACCATGCCGAAGGGAGTTCGCCATCGGAAATTCTCGACACAGCGCGGACACTTCCTTTTATGGCAAAACACCGTGTAATAGTAGTAAAAAGGGTTGACGCGGCCAAACAGGCCTTTATGGAAAACCAGCACCTCCTCAATTATCTGGAATCCCCGTATAAGGAAACGTGCATAATATTTACAGCCAGTGAGATCGACCAGCGTAAAATTTTTTTTAAAAGTATTTCCAAGACAGGGAAAGTCATTCTCTTTAAAAAATTAAAAACATACCAGACAGCAAAATGGATAATGGAAAGAACCAGCGCGGAAGGCTATAGAATTGATTCCTCTGCCGCGGAATATGTTGCAGACGTTTTTAATAATAATTTAAAAAAAATAAATACGGAATTGGAAAAAATATTTCTTTATGGCGGAAAAGAAAATATCATTGATCTGAATATGGTTCAACTGGTAGCAGGGAATCCTAAAGTCGATTCTATATTTGACCTCACCGAGGCTATAGGAGAAAAGAAAATTGACAATTCTCTAAGCAAGATGGAAAATCTTTTATCCCACGGATCTTTGCCTCTACAGGTCTTAGGGATGATTACGCGGCAATTCCGGTTAATCTGGCAGGCCAAGGCGTTAACCAAAAAAAGAATCTCCCCAACCGAAATATCGGGTAAAATTGGAGTTCCTCCTTATTTTATGAGCAAGATCATTTCGCAGGCAGGAAAATTTACCAGGGGAAACCTTATCTACGCGTTCGAGCGGCTATTGCAGGCAGATGTAGAGCTGAAATCCTCAGCTCGTCCTCCCATCCTTGTTATGGAATCGCTGGTTATAGACCTTTGTTTGTCCTGATCCCTGACACCCGACCCCTGACAACTGACACATGCTTCGCTTGATTTTAGAACAATATTACAAGCAGTGCTTGGATTTCCAGGCACTTTGATATAAAGTTTTTTTATCTCTTTCAGCGCTCCCATCAAATCTGGCGCTAAGTTATTGAAATGTAAGCGCTAAAAATTTTGTTGTAATTCTCGTATTATGGTATTATATTTGCGTTAGTATTAACTGCACGTACGCGTAGGAATCAAGGAGGGGTGATGCAATGAGATTCTTTAATTTTTGGAGTGCAGTGACCATGTCACTGCTTATATCACTGTTTTTTTGCATCAACACAGTTGATGCACAAAGAGGAATTGAAGTCCGCGCAAAGCTGGAAAAAGCTTCGGGCAGAACTATAGGAGATTACCGTGCCCTTATTATTGGAATAAATGATTATAAAGATGACAGGATTCCTGATCTTAAAACCCCGGTAAACGACGCCAGAGAACTTGCTAAAGTCCTGAAAAAGGATTACGGATTTAAAGAAATTACGCTTTTGCTTGATAGGGAAGCTAACTCAACGCGAATCGAAAAATCTCTTCGGCAGCTTATTACGCGCAGTAAAAAGGACGATTCTGTTTTAATTTACTATGCCGGTCATGGTGATCTGGATGAACTGACAGGAAGTGGCTGGTGGATTCCCCATAATGCGACAGCGCAGGACCCTTCCACCTATATTGATAACTCTATTATCCAGAAGTACATTAAGGCCATTCCTGCCCGCCATGTTCTTATTGTCGCGGACAGTTGTTTTTCCGGCACGTTGTTTGGCGAGGCGCGAGAGCTTCCAAAAGTGATTGACGACAAGTGGTATGCAACACTATACAAGAAGAGGTCCCGATGGGGTATGACGTCCGGCAATTTAACCCCGGTCGCGGACAGCGGTTCAGAGGGACACAGCGTATTTGCCTACCAGTTTCTTGAAGCCCTTAAGGAAAACCAAAAACCCTACCTTACCCCGAGAGAGATTTATCAGGAAATAGGCCCCATTATTAGAAATAATTCGGAGCAGATGCCTATAACCAAGCCAATAAGAAATGCGAACGATCAGGGGGGTGAATTTATTTTTATCCGTACTGCAGCGCTTGCCACAGGTTCTTCAGTAACAGATGTTGCTCCTGAGCCTCCCTCTCCATTAAATTTACCAACGACCCCGGAGCCGCCCAGGCCATTGGCATTACAAGGGCATCTTCAAGTAAACGTAAATGTTTCCTCTGCAAAGGTTATAGTAAATGGAGAAGAAGTCGGCAGAACCGGCCAGGGAAGTCCATTAAACCTTAAAAACCTTCCTGAAAGGAACCGTATTTATACGAGTGGAATCAGAGGGGTATTTACCATTGGAACGAAACGCTGTTATCAAGAGAAATGAGTGGACGCAGGAAGCATTTATACTAAAAAGGAAGCAAAAGAAAATGGCGAGTCTGACCCAGAACATGGGTAAGGCATTAGGAGGAACACGTTCATCAGACGGGCGCTTTATCGACCATGGAGATGGAACTATCACAGATAGCAATGCGGGCCTGATGTGGACGAAAAAGGACAGTTACGCTGACTTAGGGAAATGTCTTGATTGGAATGATTCCAAGAGCTATGTGAGCCGTTTAAATACAGGGGGGTATAGTGACTGGCGGATGCCAACAGTGCAAGAGTTGAAGGCGATTTTTGAGAAATCAAAGAATAACAAAGATTATTCCGGGGACACTATTCATAGTGACCCAATTTTTGCTTCTGGCGGTGCTTATGTATACTGGTCATCAGAGACTGTTGGTTCCTCTCGCGCCCGCAACGTTTACTTCGGTTACGGCAGCGTTGTCGATTTCAAGCGTGACTACTGTTACCTCGGAGGCGTTCGGGCAGTGCGCTTCGGACGTTGATCCTTTGATTATTTGACCCCTGTGAAATAAATTCGAGAATTTAAGATTTGAGGATCAAATCTTATTTCACGGGGTGAGTTATTTGATCAAAACCATCCCTGGTTTTGACCCTTCGGGCGGCCTTCCTTCGGAATCCGTCCAATTTTACCATCGTGGTAAAATTGTGATTATTTAAAAGGGGGAATTTAACTCTTAGCTGGAGCAATCTTGCAGATTGCTCCAAAAGGTTTGGTGTCGGTAAGTAGCTTTCCGACAAGTATAAAGATGGCAAATATCAAAAATATTTAGGAGCAGTCTACAAGACTGCTCCAGCGTGAGTTGTCGTTGCTCCAGCATCAATGGGACTGCTCCACACAAGTGGGACTTTACCAGCAGAGATGGCCCATTATGAACATCTTCCCATCTACCCCATTAGACAGTAATTGGTTAAACTAAATTTACGTATAGGAATTTCAATGTTTATAGATTCCCGCTAAAGCTTGTCCTCGCATGTTTTAAGCGGGGAGCAATGCGGGAATCTAACTTGAAGAAGACCCTTCGCGCTGCTAAGGGTAAATGCGGTCAATATATTAAGGTTCAATAGTGAGCGCATTTAACTATGAAGCTAACGCGCTGACTTTTTTGGAAAGGCGGGAAATTTTTCTTGACGCGGTTTTTTTACGCAACACACCTTTTGACGCTCCTTTGGAAATCACAGAAGATGCTTTCTTCAGGACCTCTTCTGCCGCAGCTTTATCATTATTTTTTAAAGCATCATGCAGCTTTTTTAAGGTGGACTTAATCCTTGTTTTCCGGCTTGAATTCCTGACGCTTCTCACCAGGTTTTGCCGTGCCCGTTTTTCTGCTGATTTATGAGTTGCCAAACTAACAGCCTCCTTCGGTAAAAAACCACATCGTTTAAGTAAGAAACCAGATAATAACATATATTTAGAAAAAATCAAAGAGGATTTCTTCGTTATATTTGCCGGATAAATAAGGTATGTGATATGATGTTTTTTTGATAAAGTTACCTGATACGGTTTTTTCTCAGCGTTGTCCGGTTAGGTTTTTGCATTCTGATTTTATCACATAAAAACTGTCATTCCCGCATGCTCCCCGCTTAAAGCGTGATAGGACAAGCTTTAGCTGGAATCTGTGAAGGAACCAAACTTCTGGATGCCCGATAAAAACATTCGGGCATGACATAGTTGGCTTACGCAATTTTCTAACCGGACACTACGGGTTTTTTCTACACTAACTTTATGGCCAAAAAAATACATATCACAGATACCCTTTCTGTTGGAGGGGATTCCAAACTTGCGCTGATAGCCGGACCATGTGTTATTGAGTCGGAAGAGCTTGTTTTGAAGACCGCTGAAAGATTAAAAGAAATCACACAGCGAATTGATATTCCCTTTATATTCAAATCTTCCTTTGACAAAGCGAACAGGAGTTCTATTAATTCATATAGAGGCATTGGATTGGAAAAGGGGCTTGAAATATTGCAAAAAGTAAAGGATCGCATTGGTATCCCTGTTCTATCGGATATTCATGAGCCGCAACAGGCTGATGCCGCGGCCGAGGTGTTGGATGTTATCCAGATCCCGGCTTTTCTCTGCAGGCAGACAGACCTGTTGATTGCAGCCGCAAAAACAGGAAAACCCGTAAACGTAAAAAAAGGGCAATTTATGTCTCCCCAGGATATGAAAAATGTTATTGTAAAGATAGAACAATGCGGTAATAAAAATATACTGCTTACTGAGCGAGGTGTGGCCTTCGGGTATAACAATTTAGTAGTAGATATGCGATCACTTCCCATAATGAGGAATCTGGGATATCCTGTTGTATTTGACGTGACACATAGCGTCCAATTGCCAGGCGGAGCTGGTGATAAATCAAGCGGCCAGAAGGAGTTTATTCCATCTCTGGTACGGGGTGCTGTTGCGGTTGGGATAGACCTTCTGTTCATGGAGGTTCACCCGGATCCGGATCATGCACTGAGTGACGGTCCCAACATGATTCCCCTTGATCAACTTGAACCGATCTTGAAAATGGCATTGGAATTTTCCGAGTTATCCGCAAAGTACCGATCTTAGGATCTATACTATTAACCAATAATTTAATATGATGAATTTTTATTTTGTTAAAACTGCTAATTGTTGATTTTTAGTTCCATTTATTCCCATCCCATGTCCACATTCTGATAATACCGGTAGAAGCCACTACAACAGCGCAGCTTCTGCCGATAGAATCGTTAGTATTGTAGACATAAATGCTTCCTCCGAAACCGGATGGCATGCCTTTTGGCGAAAATTTGATTCTTTTCGATCCGCCGGCAAAACCAACACCATTGGACAAAACTCCCTTTGAAAAAGATCCATTCGTTGGGGTCGAAGACGGAGGGTTTGTGGTGGGAAGTCCAAAAGCAACTCCGGAAGGAAGAGCAACTGCGGTAAATGATTCACCGCCTGACTCCTGCCAGCTATCCTGCATTGTAAAATGAGACGCGGTAAACTCGTTTTCGCCATTGGCGTTGTTTTTTTCTCCAAATTTCTTATCATTGTCCGTATCCAGATAAACAGTATAATATTTATCGGAAACATCCCCGCCATCCATATCAAAATCAACGTAAGCATTATATCCGGTTGTAATGGCTCTCATTCTTGCTAATTGCAAGGCAGAGAAAATATTCTTGCAGGCAATTTTTTCTTTAGGAACTCTTAATGTAGAATAACTTAAAACTAACAAAATCGACATTATAGCTAAAACAACAAAGAGCTCGATCAGAGTGAAGCCTTTATTGTTTTTATATAGATTGAAATTCCCTGCAGCAAGACCGTGGGGACCGCGCTCGCCGAGTATTTTCATTAAGCCACCTTTGTCAAGAACAGCAATTATGGTTAAATATGCATTTATATAATAATTTGTTAAATAAATCAATAAAATAATTTTATATAGAACCAACATTGTCAGAGTTCAAAAATGTTGCTTTGGTGAACTTGCTTTTTGAAATTCCAGACAGTTATTAAGCAAAAATTAGTTGTAAATTGCTTAAAAGTTTAGTATCTTCAATGACATGTCGACTTTTTTAGGAATAATCAGCGGAACAGCTCTTTTATTTTATGCAATAATCCAACAGGGTGGTTTCGCGGTTTTTATAAACCCTGCAGCTTTAATGATTGTTTTTGGAGGGACCCTGGCGGCTATTTTTATAAGTTTTCCTTTACCGAGAGTATTGAAAGTCGTACAGGCATCATTACAAGTTTTCAGAAAGGACATTGAAAAGCCGCTCTGGGCTATTGCTGTGATTGTCCGTTTGTCTGTCAAAGCGAGGCAAAAATCTTTGATGAGCCTGGAAAAAGACATTGCAACAGTAAAAAACCGCTTTTTAAAAATGGGGTTGGAAATGATTGTTGACGGTCATCCGGGAGATATTATAAGGGATGTTCTGGAAACAGAATTGGACTTTGTCCAGATAAGGCACAGGAGCGGAGCTCATATTTTTCAAACATCGGGGAAATTTGCTCCGGCTTTTGGACTTATAGGCACATTGATAGGGCTTGTCGCTATGATGCGAGGTTTGGGAGGTGGGGGTGAGGATGCTACGAAGCAACTGGGAATGGGCATGGCAGTGGCATTGTTGACTACTTTTTATGGTGCGATGATGGCTAACCTGTTTTTTTTTCCGATAGCGGAAAAGCTTCGATCCCGATCGGATGATGAGTCATTGACCACCAGGATTATTATAGAAGGGGTTCTTATGATACAGGGTGGGATTAATCCCAGGATGATAGAAAGAAAATTAAATTCGTTTCTACCGCCCCATCTAAGAGCAAAGCATTTTGATCGCGTAGTCAAACAAAATAGAGCAATGGCAAAAACAAAACCGTTAAGTGAAAATGGGTTTGCAGGAGGAGGCGAAACAGCTGTGGCATCCGGGGATGATTTCTAAATTTGCTGGAATAATTTATGGCAGAGGAAAAATCTGAACAGAGAACAACAATAAAAAAGAATCGCTATAAACTTAACCAAGGGCCGGTGGATGATGGTAGCGGAGACTGGATAATTACCTATGCCGATATGACCACTCTGCTGATGACTTTTTTAATCTTTTTATTGTCTATATCCAGTCCGGATCCAAAAAAGTACAAAGAAATGATGCGGCAAGTCGGAGATGCCCTCGGGGCCGGGGAAGGGGCTTTTGAAGCAGTAGAAGAAGAAACTCTTGAAAATATCATGAAAAAAATTGAAACATATGTTGAAAGTGAGAACCTGACAGACGATATTATCCTCACTCGAGACCCTCGAGGAGTTGTGATTTATGCGGGAAGCAATATTGCTTTTGAATCAGGAGATACCGAACTCTTGGAAGAAGCCAGAATATTTCTAAAAAATTTGTCGAAGATTCTTAAGAAATCATCATATAAAATAGTAATAGAAAGTCACACCGATGATGTACCATTTCGGTCAGAGAAATTTCCTTCCAATTGGGAACTTTCCGCAAACAGGGCAGGCGCTGTGGTCAGGTATCTTATCAACACAGGGAACATTTCTCCCTCACGTCTTATTCCTTCCGGATATGCCGGATTTAAGCCGCGTTTTCCGCCTACACCGGAAAACAGAGCAAAAAACCAGAGAATAGAAATTATTATTTTGAGAGAAAAATTTTAAGGCAGGTGTTAGCAATCAGCTATCAGGATACTAACAAAACAATATACTATTCTTAAGCTGAAAACAGACGGCTGAAGGCTTATCATCACAGGACATGATCTTCTCCTATCACTGCAAGCTTTTTAGAAGCAGCATTTAATCTTTGCAGAAGAGAACCAATAATTTGAATTGAAATATCCGGATAATTGATCAATGTCTCTTGTATTTTATCACCGGGAAACACCTTGACAACGCTCTTTCCCTTTGAAATAATAGTGGCGTTTCTTGGAGTCCCTAACAGGGCGCTCATCTCTCCAAAATATTCTCCTGGCTGGGAAATCTCTGAGATTTGGACACCGTTCTTTATAATATCCAATCTTCCCTGCATTAACTGGTAAAAATTGGTATCTGTGTTTCCTTCTTTAATAAGCAAATCACCGTTCTCAAAAATTAATTCATCTGGATTTAAAAGGTAGGCGGGAAGGGCTTCCTTGACCAGTACAGTATTTTTTGAGACCTCATCTAATGTAGTTGTTCCTTCTCTGACCTTTTGAAGGGCTTCCATCCTTAAAGTAATCATCCCTTCCTTGATTGCAGTTTTCCTCAGTTGGTCTTCCGGAACTTGGGCAGTAATAGCCTTTTTGATCTCTTCCGTAACTTGCATGATTTCATAGACCGCCACACGGCCCTTGTATCCTTTTCCATTACATTTAGAGCATCCTTTACCCCGCATGATTTTTAGGTCGTCAATTTCAGCTTCATTAAACCCCATTTCTACTAAAAACCGTCTATCTTTTTTGGCATTGGGATCTTCCATTTTGCAATCTACACAAATGCGGCGCATTAATCTCTGAGCAACTACCATGGTTAGAGCCGAGGACACCATGTACCCTGGGATACCAATATCAATGATTCTTCCTACTGTTGAAGGGCAGTCATTCGTATGCAGGGTACTGAAAACCAGGTGGCCTGTCATAGCAGCTTTGATGGCGATTTCCGCTGTTTCCACGTCTCTGATTTCTCCTACCAGAATAATTTCCGGGTCTTGCCTTAAAAATGCCTTCAAGGCTGCGGGAAAGGTCATACCCACTTCATTTCTAACCAAAACCTGGTTAATACCGGGAAAATTAAACTCAACAGGATCTTCAGCAGTTAATATCTTCGTATCCACAGTATTAAGCGCGTTTATCGCGGAATAAAGCGTTGTAGTCTTGCCACTGCCGGTCGGGCCGGTAACAAGTACGAGTCCATATGGCTTCTTAATAGTTTCTTGAAAACTTGCAAATCCCTTTTTAGTAAAACCAAGCTTTGTGAGATCAACATCTAAATTACTTTTGTCCAGAATACGAAGAACAACGGATTCTCCGAATAAAGTCGGCAGAACAGAAACACGGAAATCAACAGACCTGTTCTTTCCAAGGCGCATTTTTATTCTGCCGTCCTGCGGAACCCGTCTTTCGGCAATATTTAAATTGGATAGTATCTTAAACCGGGAAATTAACGCGTTCTTGATCTGGAGAGGAAGGTTAAGAGAGACATAAAGAACTCCATCCTGCCTGTATCTCACACGAAAACTCTTTTCATAGGGTTCAATGTGAATATCGCTGGCGCCAAGTTTAACAGCCTTCGTTAATATCCCGTTTACCAGTTTAATAATCGGCGCTGCCTCCGCGGTCAGCTCATCTTTAATTTCCTCTTCTTCATCTATCGTTACCTCATCCGCGGCCTCGGAAACAAGGGAACCGATATCATCGACTTCCTTAATTTCTACTACTGGTTCTCCTCCGTCTGATGAAATATCCTTAAAAAAGCTTTTGTACTCCTCTTCACTAATCTTGTAATATTTTTTATACGCGTCAACTATCTCTTTTTCTTTTGTAACTACTGCTTTAATAGAAAGCTTGGTTAAAAGCTGAGTTTCTTCAATAGCTTCATTATCAGTTGGGTTAGACATAGCCAGAGTTAACACATCGTTGGCTACTCTAATTGGAAACACCATGTATTGCTTTGCCTGTTCATAAGTCAATACTTTCGTAGTAGCCGGGTTGATCATTAGTTCAGATATACTAACTATAGGATAATTAAGCTGACGGCTGAGAAACGTTAAAAGCGTATCTTCATCAATAAATCCGAGCTGAATAAGGGTGGTCCCCATCTTGGAATCAACTTTTTTTCGTACCGCAATAGCTTCATTCAGTTGATCCTTTGTAATCTGTCCCTCTTTCCTGAGCATCTCGCCAAGTTTTTCGTACTTGACTGCAGATTTGCTAATACTTTTTTTAAAAGAAGTTTTCCTGTCTGCAACTGCTTGAGCCATAAATCATACCTCTTGCATATTTAATAATTGCCTGATTTGCTATTATAAAATATTTAGCAATTAAATCAAGCGCAATATTTTGTGTTTTCATTTACATTTAAGATAATATTATCAATAAGTTTTGTTTTGCCAATAAAAACAGCCATGGCAATCATAACCTGATCTTTGATTTCTTTTACGTCTTTTAAATCCGGCAGGCTGACAATCGAAATATAATCGATCTCTGCTCCATTTGTTTTGCTTATCATTTCATACATCTCACCCGTAACTTTTATAGCGTCACGCTCTTTATCTTCCATAATACGTTTTTCAGCATAACAAAGTGTCTGATTTAGAATCACTGCATCTTTACGCTCCCAATCAGTCAGATTTTTGTTTCGTGAACTGTATGCCAACCCGTCCTCCTCTCTTACAGTTGGCATAAAGCGGATATCTACCGGGAAGTTCAGATCATTCACCATCTTTGCCACTACTATTGCCTGCTGGGCGTCCTTCATCCCCAAATAGGTTTTATCCGGTTGTACGATATTCAACAATTTGCAAACAACAGTAACAACACCGCGAAAATGTCCCGGCCGAGAAATTCCGCAGAGGGTATTTGTCACATACCCTGATACTTCCACAAAAGTGGAAGACTCTTCCGAATACATCTCCTCCTCATCCGGCATAAATAAAATACCCGCGCCGGCATCCCGCGCAACCTGAGTATCATTTTTGAAATCCCGCGGGTAAGAAGTGAAGTCTTCCTTGTTGGTAAATTGTATGGGATTAACATAAATGCTGATAACCGTGCATTCACATTCTTCTTTAGACGCTTTGATTAGACTGAGATGACCGGGGTGCAGAGCCCCCATAGTAGGAACAAACCCTATCGATTTACTTTTTAATCGATATTCACGAATAATAGGACGAAGTTCATTAATAGTTTTGATGATTTGCATTTTAGTAACCGTTTACGGTTCCGGGTTTAAGGTTCAAGGTTTTCAAAACTAAACGGCAGTTTTGCATGGGAGCCGCCAATATTCCGGTCAGGCTCTTTCAACATTGAACCCTGAACGGTGAACTCTGAACCTGTAAACATATTTACTTTCTTTCCAATATTATGGCCGCTCCCTGTCCTCCTCCGACGCACAGCGTTACAAGTCCCAATTTTAAATCACGCCGCTTCATTTCATATAAAAGGGAAACAATAAGTCTTGTACCTGTGACGCCCACCGGATGGCCAAGGGCAATGGCGCCTCCGTTGACATTCACCTTTTCCCAATCCCATTTCAGCATTTTTCCTACAGATAAAGTTTGAGCTGCAAAGGCTTCATTGATTTCAATTAACTCGATATCCTTCAAATTAAGCCCTGCTTTTTTTAGCGCTTTTGGCACAGCCAAAACCGGCCCGATTCCCATGCGCTCCGGTTCTACGCCTGCAAAAGCGTATGATTTAATATGTCCCATAATCTCAAACCCCAATTCTTTTGCTTTTTTTTCTGTCGTCACCAGAGTTGCTGCAGCCCCGTCGCTAATAGGGCAGGAATTACCTGAAGTCACTGTTCCGCCTTCTTTAAATATTGGCGGATAAAGGGACAGCATCTGTTCGGTAAGCGCTATATTAGGGCCTTCATCCTGATTTAATGTTTCAGGGGTAACTTCTTTCCCGGCTGCCTTTTTAGGGATGGAAAGTGTAATTATTTCTTCTTTAAACTTACCTTCACGAGTAGCCCGAAATGCTTTTTTATGGCTTTCAATTGCAAACCGGTCTTGCTCCTCCCTGCTGATTTTGAACTCTTCAGCCAGGTTTTCAGCGGTGCGCCCCATAACCTGGCCACAGACAGGATCGGTTAAACCTTCCCAGAGCGTGTCTATCAGTTCAGAATGGCGCAGCCGTTTTCCGAAACGCAGATCCCTGTTTACAAAGGGAGCGCTGCTCATGCTCTCCGCCCCACCGGCAATATAGATATTTCCTTCTTCGCATTGAATACTCTGGAACGCGCTTACAACTGCCTGGATACCCGAAGCGCAGTTTCGCTGAACCGTATAAGCGGGAGTTGAAACCGGCAAGCCGGCTTTTAGGGCAACAACCCTCGCAAGATTCGGGGCATCGCTGAATTGACCGATACAACCAAAAATCACTTCATCAATTATGGAAAGATCAATTTGAGAACGGCTGATTAATTCCCTGACGACCCATTCACCTAATTGTTGAGCTGTAATATTCCGAAGAGCTCCTCCTAAAAGTCCCTGGGGAGTTCGCAAACCGTGAGTAATAACAATTTCTTTATTCATTGACTGCTTTTTAGAGTTTCTACATATTACTTTTATTCTCTCCAGCTCTCCAGTCCATACTGGTAGATGATCTCTCGAACCATAGCATCTATTTCTAAAAAATTCAAAGCAAGCCGGTATTTTCCAGATTTTTCATCCATAGTTTTTTTACTTATCAAAGCGTCACACATAATGGTTCTATTATCTATAGAGAGCAGTTCCTCTTTAGCCTCTTCTAACATCTGCAATTCAGGTAATACAAAGAATAATTTAACGACATTATCTTTTTCGAGAGATGATATAAATTTTTCCGCCCTTTCAATGGAACCAGCCCATTCACTCAAATGTTGTTCCAGCTTTTCTTTAGCTTTTCTGGCCTCGCCAAATTCAAGCTCAGGCTGAGACAATATTTTAATAAGAGACAATTTTTCAGCCTGCTCTTTACTGAGAATATTTTCAGAAATGGTCTTATCTCTTTTCATAAGGTATTCCATACATCCTGCTTTCGCGTCCATCAGCTCAATAAACATACCGCCTCCGGACAAATCGATGCAGTCGGCGGCAACGGGAGCATCGAGTTTCTCCGTATCCGAGAAGAGATAGACCCGTATCGGGTAATTTGGCGCAACTTCAAAACGAACATCTTTTCTTTTTGGCTCAAGTTCAACAAGCAGGGGCAATTTTGCCACATACATGCAAACAAAACCATCTTTACCGGATTTTTTTGAGCCCATATATTTTAATAAAGGACTTTTAACAATACCCCTGTTTTTATCAACAACATATTTAATCTCCAGGGTTTTATCTATATATTCCCGCGGTTTTCCCGCGGTTGAATATAATGCTAAAATCAAGTTTTTTTTCTTGTCCATGGAAAGAAATTTTCCATCACGCCATTTGTCTTCTTTTTTTTCCTTATCAAAAACTCGATATGTAAAAGCTGTTTTCGAAGAAACCACCCCTTTAAAGTGTTCAATCAGTGAGGATAACTTTCTTAAACAGTATGCGCTGTCAATACCTTCCTCTTTTCCCAAAGCAGATCGGAGTGCCTTTACTGCTGCTCTTATTAAAAACAGTATTGCCAATCCTGCAAATACATATAAGATGTACCTCTGGATTGACGAATCAATACTAAACCCTGCCCGCTGACTGCCGGATGCGCCAAACAACTCGGACAGAGAAGATTTTTTTTGGACTACGGATATGATCTGAAACATACAATCAATCCTCTCAAAATTAACAAATCATCTTTTTTTATATTAATGACACAGTTTTGTAATGTCAAAAAAGTTTTTTTGACGTTTTTTGTGCTGATAAGGGATAAGGACGGAAAGCAACGAGCAGTTATCAATTATCAGTCTACAAGCAAAAAATTAAAAATGATGATTGCTAATTTAATGTATAGGAATTTCAATGTTTATGGATTCCTGCTAAAATCACGCGGGAATGACATACCGGGGTGTCATTTCCAGGCACCTCTACATGTTCATTCCCGAAACCACAACATGTCATTCCCGCGTGCCTTTAGCGGGAATCCAGGGGATGGACAACTGCATTGCAATCGATTGACATATTTGAGCATTAGAAAAGTTAGCCAGGATGGCCTAGCTTGTAAATTATTCGATTATCCCCTTTATCATTCTTATACCTCTTTTTGACTTTTCTACATGCTTATGATAATTTTTAGTTATATACTATTACACTATAAAACCTTCTTTTTTTAGTCGCAGTTTGGTTTTCCTTTT